>SPBQ01000118.1 GCA_004525875.1 Myxococcales bacterium | reverse complement strand
GGGGCCATCGTCGTCGTCACCGGCGCCATCGTGGTCGTCGGGGCCATGGTTGTCGGCGGAGTACAATCCACCGCCTCGCAGATCGTGTCGTCGCCGTTGTAGGCACCGCCCTCGCCGGCGCAGAACTCACCGTCCAGAATCTGGCAGGCGCCCTCGGGCAAACAGCACGCTCCGGCCGGTCGCGATACCATCGTCGTGGACGTCGACGACGTCGTGGTAGTCGGCTCCGCAGTGGTCGTCGTGCTCGACGTGGACGACGTACTCGATGTCGTCGACGTCGACGACGTGGACGACGTGGACGACGTGGACGACGTCGACGACGTGCTCGACGTGCTCGACGTGCTCGACGTCGATGTAGAGGTCGACGTCGTTGTCGTCTCGACAACGTCAAGCGCGAACACGATGTTATCGATACCGATCGAAGCGCGAGCGGAGATCCGCATCGTGACCACGCCACTGTTCTCGCCGATGCTCGAGTGATTGACGCCGTTGTTGCCCGTGTTGGCCAGCGACTGCGACACAACGAGGCCACCAGCAGCATCGAAGAGCTCGACGAGCGGCATCATCTCGGTAGTCTCGACGTCGATGATCGTGATCTGGCGGATCGAGACGGAACCCACGGCGCTGAAGTCGAACGTCATTGTCACCGGACCCGCGCCCTGATCGTCGGGATCGTCGATGAGCCCGTCACCGTCACCGTCGCGAAGGTTCTCGGCGAGGATGGCGATGTTCCCGAGCGCGACCGAGTTGGCGAACGGGGAGCCGTCGCGACCACCGTCGCCGATGCCGGGGCCACCGAAGTCCTGGTTCGGGCTGCCCAGATCGATGTCGCCGCCCGTGCAGCCAGTGGCACAGCTCGAGTCGTAGACGATCGCCGCGTTCAGCGATGCCGCGAAATTTGCGTTAGGGTTGGAGCCCGAGACTCCGACAGGACCGATTCCCCCGAGGCTGGTCGTACTGTCGATGACCTGACCAGCAAGGAGATCCTCGAAGTCGATCACGTCGCTATCGTCGACCTCGATCCCATCGGGGCAGGCAGTCTCGAGGTCCATGCCGACCACCAATCCGAGCACGATGAGCGCGTCGCTCACGGTGACCGCGCCGCTGCCGTTCGCGTCACACGCCGGTGGGGCGCAGGTGCCTACCACGCCGGAGCTGAAGCGCACGATGCCGAGGGCGTCGCTCGTCGAGACTGCACCATCTCCGTTGGCGTCGCCGCAAACGGGCGCCAACGCGTCACGAGCAACGGCAACGCCGGGCGCTGTCAGTGCCCTGCCGAATGAGAGGCCAACAAGAATGGCGAGACAGACGAGTGAGGCTCGGGCTGCCGCGCGCGCGAGCCGAGGGTTGAGGTGGATGAGCATGAGGGACCTCCGGTGGCTAGAAAGAAGGGGGATATGACGACGCAGCTGTTCTTATCTGCCCACATCCGAAGTGAGTAAAGGGCTTCGAAGGACAGAAGCGCACCGATCAAACCGGCAAGCTGAGAGCGATAGCCCGACATCCCCCGGATAGGGGGGAGACTTGCTAGCGCGCTGTCGGGAAGCCGACGAGACGGGCGGCGGCGGGCGGCGCATCGCGGTGATGCTGCGGCGCTTGGCCGGCAGGCGGCTCGATGACGACGTGACTGTCCGCGGCGGCGCCGCTCTCGACCAGCTCGATCGTCATCGACGAGCGCGGCCAGGAAAGCACCGAGTCGCGCACCGTCGCTCCGAGCAGCGAGCCGAACAGCGCCACGGCGGCCTCGACGTCGGAGCAGGCCATGCGCACGCCGACGATACGGGTGGCCGCTGCGGCCGGCGCAACGGTCCGGTCGAGGGCGTCGGACCGGACCGCGTCGCCCTCAGCCTTCTTGAGCGCTTCCTTGTCGGCCTCGAGAACCTGGATCAGCATCTTCGGCGGCTCGAAGACCGGTGCCCGTAGATAGATTTCCTTCCAGTGCTTGTTCTCGCGCCCCTGCATGAACTGGTAACCGAGATCGCGACACTGATCGCGGGCCGCGTCGATGCTGTCGACGAGGAAGGTCAGATGGTGGAGTGCGGCGCGCGGCCCGTAGCGCTCCACATACCTCACGATCGGGCTGGCCGGATCGATTGGAACCGTCCACGAGAGGATCTCGAGCATGCCGCCGCAGGGATAGGAAATCTGTACGCCGCGAAAGCCCAGATCGGCGGCGTCGCCGCCCATGCCCTCGGCGCCACCGAAGCCGCCCCGCAGGAGGCGGTCCCAGGCCAGGAAGTCTTCCTCGTGAACGGCGAACGCGATGTGCTCGAAACGCGGGGGCATCGACACCATTCCTATCTCTTGACGAGCGTTGTTGCAGGCCCACCCGATCCCCGCGCGGACGCGTCAGCCCGGCTGTTTGCCCAGCTCCTTCGCGATCGACTCTCCGAACGTCTTGCGCAGATCGTCGACGCAGGGATGATGATGGCCCGCCACTACCCTTGCTCGGACTGTCCTAGGCGAGGGCCGGTGCTCGTCCAAGGCGGGTAGGCCGTGGACTTACACGCTGAATCCTGAACAGTTGTCGCGCCCCGCACGTCGGTAGGTGAGTCGGGACAACTCGACCGAAGAACTCCCGTATGAGAGGGCTCAGAGCCTCGAAGTTTACGTAACGCTACTATCGGGCTCTGACCGAGTACCGCGACCCGAACGCGAAACGCGCCTGATCCGCGTTATCCGTGACCGAGGCATCTGCTGGACTCTCGGTGTCCGGTCGCTCGCTTCCTGCGCGCGGTGCGGCGTGCCACCCCGGCAACACTCACCGGTGTCAGCGGACGCCCGAGGACGGCCTCGGCGGTCGAGATGAAGCCTTGGATGCCAGGGATCGAGAGCCCCGCTCCGATTTCGAGTACACCCACTATGAGTACGCTGGTAACCGCTGCGATCGCGAGCCTTTTCCACCCTCTCATCAGTTCGCGCCCTTCTTGAAGTGATCCGGCAAATCGCTCATGCCCTTGAGTTCGACGACCTCGACCTTCGCCGCGTTGGTCGAGTTATGGAACACGAAATCGTCGGCGCGGAAACTCTTTCAACGTCCCACTGAAATCACCGACCATACCCATGGCGAAGGCGTCGGGCGAGTTCACCGTGTGCAGGTGCTGCTCACCGAAGTACACGTTCTTCAACGGGTTCGGTTTACCGGATTGGCGGCCGAGTCGGCTGCCCAAGTCTGGGTCGCGAGGAACGCGACGCACGCGAAGAGAGAAGTGTAGGGATTGCGCATGGGGAACTCCCTCCCGTCTATGCCTACCAAGAGTCAGTCCCCGCCGAACAGTGACTTCTTGATCAACGGCGCGATCACCGGGATGACGTTCAGCTTCACCTGGAACTCCTGGCCGAACGTCTCCTGGCTCACCACCGAGTACTCGATGCCGAGCTGTAACTTCCATGGTCTTCCACCAATGGAAGTCGTCTTCGCCACGACCAGGCCGATCGGGACGTTCCACTCATTGCCGGACGATGCTTTGTTATCGTAGGTAACGGTTGGGTTGAAGCCGACCTGCCAGGCATCGGGCAGATTGTAGAAGGCGAAGTACAGTAGATTCATGTAGCTCGCGTCGGGCTTGCTCCCCTGATCGCCACGAGATCCAATCCCGAAGTAGTACTGCGGAAAGACGCCGGCGACCCACTTCTTCGTCTTGTAGCCGAGGATTCCGGTCGGACCGACGGCCCACTGCTGCCTGCCGAACGCGTCGCGCGTCGAGGTCGGAATCACGAAGGTCGGCCCCAGTCCCAGCAGCCAATTCCCGGCCGGCGGAGTGACAACCAACGGCAACGTTATGTCGCCGAGCCCGGTCTCGTGGTTGAAGTCATTGAAGCCTTGGGGGACAGGCGTTCCGAACAGCACGGGGACCGTCGGCCGCATGATGAGCTTCCACTCGTCCTTGCCGGACCCGTACAGCGGGATGAGCATGATCGGCTGGAAGATCATGTTGCCACCAACCTGCTTGCCGCCGAGGTTGGCGTCGCCCTCGCTGGTGGTGATTCCGAATTGTGTGAAGAGCGCCCAGACATCCGACACCGGATTGCTCAACTTCGCGCCCACCTCGGCGAGGTTTGCGTCCTGACCGTGGGCCGGCGTCGAGCCCGAGCCGGTACCTGCCGCGGTAGCAGGAGATGCCTGTGCCACCGCTTGCGGCACCGATGTCACCGGCGCGCTCGGCTCATCGGCCTGCGCTCGGAGCGGCAGTGTCATGAGGAGCACCGAAACCGTCGTGGCCAGCATCCGCACTGCCAGTGCTGCCATTGCCTGACCGATCTGACACGCGCCGCGAGTCTTAGGCCGTCGTGCGACAAGTTCCACGTTTCTCATTGTATTCACCTCGCTTGGTAACCGTATGCGCCGCCGCCTAGCCGCAGCCGAGCGTTGTCGATTGCGACCGAAAACCATCCCACGTTCCGTTAGAAGTCAACATGAACGCGAGACGCGCCGAGACCTCGCCGGCCGTTCGGTTTCCAGACGATTCAACCCGAGCATCCGCCGCTTGCGAACCTCGACCGCTTCTCTACAGCTTCGCGTTGACCGAGTGGGGCTCATGGGGCGCCCCGCGCGCGCGGACGCCCTCTCCCGGCGGGGCGTGGAGCGCGCCACGGATCCCTACCGTCGAGTCGTTTCCCTCCTGTTTCGCGTCCACCTGCTTGCCTCATGCGATCGATAGACAAAGTGGACCGCGTCGGCCGCGAGCTCGAGCGGCTCCAGGAGAAGTACGGGCACGCCGGCTTCACGGAGGGGTTCGAGACCCCCGATCTGCAAGACGCGAAGGCGCTGTGCTGGACAGCTTGTAGGCGCTCTTCGCTGCACGGCACCTCCGTCCCTACAGCGATGGTTGCCACCGTGACGTCCCTCGAGCGAGGACACGCACGATCACATCTACCGCCGAAGGCGAACTAGCAGACTTGCCAGGCCTCGGGGCCGAACCAGCCGTATCCCTGTCCGATCTGTGATCGGACCTCCGACAGGTCGGGCAGCGACGACTGGCGATGAGTGGAACGGAGTCGCCGATATGCTAAGGACTCCTCGAGCCGAGTCGCCATGGTGAGGTCTATAATGAGATTCGCAGTTCACTTGATCGCAGTCGGATGCGTCGTCCTACTCGCAGCGGAGACCGCTCGCGGAGACTCTCGGACGATCGTGCGTGATCCCGCAGCTCCATCCCAGGGCCGCTCCGCGCGCGCCGCCGAGCCCGACAAGAGCGCGCAGGAAGAAAGGGAGAGGGTCGACTTCCGTGATGGCGACTGGGGTCTCGCCGTGACGCCGTTCCTCTTCGCACCGAGCACGCTGGGAACCGTGACCCTGCTCGATCGCTCGGCAGACCTCGATCTGACAATCTTCGACGCGCTTGCAAATCTACAGATGGTCTTGGCGGGGGACATTGCCGCCCGGTGGCGCGATCTCGTTCTCAATGTGAACACCTGGTACATCAATCTCGGAACGTCAGCCTTCAGCAACGGGGAGCAAGCGCGGGTCGGTGCCAACTTCTGGATCACGGATACGTACGCGAAATACGGCTTCGCGTTCGGCAAGGGAAAAGAGCGGCTCGAGCTGCTCGCAGGTGCCCGCATCTACTCGGCCGCGCTCGGCCTGGACATCGCAAACGGACCGCGGTTCGACGACGATCACAACTGGGTGCAGCCGCTCGTAGGACTGGAGTACCAGAGCATCTGGAGCGACAAGTGGTGGTTTCGCGCGCACGCAGACATGGCAGGCTTCGACCCCAACGACGATTTCTCCTCGAATTTGAACGCAGCATTCGGCCGCAAGTTCTTCAAGCGCTCCACGCTCTGGTTCGGCTACAAGATGCTGTGGACCCAGAAGACCTGGGGCCCAGGCCCGCCTGTACTGGAAACCGGGCTGGATCTCTTCATGCACGGCGTGCTAGCGGGATGGGAGTGGGCGTTTTGAGAAGCCGCGGCTCGTTACCTGGCCCGCTGGCCCGCCCATTGGCCGACCTACTGACTGCCGTCCTGATGGCCGGGACGCTCGGCTGCTCGGCGGCGAGGGTGGAGAACGTGCCGCTCGAGCAATACGAGCGTGGCGCCGGCTACGGCGGCCAGTTCAAAAAGATCGATCATGGCCAGGATCTGCGTGTGGTCCTGGCGTTCTCCGGGGGAGGTACGCGTGCCTCGGCCCTCTCCTACGGCGTGCTGAAGGAGTTGCGTGCCAGCGAGGTCAAGCTCGCCGGCGAGAAGACGCCCCTGATCGACCAGGTCAGTATGATCAGCTCCGTGTCCGGCGGCAGCTTCACAGCCGCATACTACGGCTTATACGGCGACCGGATCTTCGAGGATTACGAGGAGCGCTTCCTGAAGTTCGACATAGACGCACGGCTCGCAGTGAACCTACTGCGGCCGATCAAGCTGACCCGTATCATGCTCACGTCCTACACTCGCACGGACATGGCGGCGGATCTCTACGATAAATACCTCTTCGGGGGAAAAACGTTCGCCGACCTCGAAGCAGCCGATGGCCCGCTTCTCAGCATCAACGCGACCGATCTGGACGTGGGGCACGTGTTCAGCTTCTGGCAGCCGGGATTCAACATGATCTGCTCCGACCTCTCGAAGATGCGCGTGTCGACGGCAGTGACCGCTTCCTCCAGTGTGCCCGGCGTCTTCACGCCGACCGTGATCAAGAACTCGGCCGGAACCTGCGGATACCCGCGACCGCAGTGGATCGACCAAGCCCTCGCCGACCCCAGCGCCTCGCGACGTCGAGCACACCAGGCGCAGATGGTAGAGACGATGCTGGACAGCGAGAAGAGGCCCTACCTCTTCCTCGTCGACGGCGGGATCGCCGACAACATCGGCGCGAGGCGCATCATCGACAACGCGATCGAGGCTGGCGGAATCTTCACGTTGACCGAGGCCGGTGGAATCGAGGTGCCGAGACATCTGCTGATGATCGTGGTCAACGCGCAGGCCGCCCATCGCGACTGGGCCAAGAGTCCGCGGGCCCCATCGGTGGGACGCACCCTGAGCGCGATCTCCGGCGTCGGCATCTACAACTACAACTTCGAGACCATGGAGCTTCTGCGCGAGAGCGCGGCCCGGTGGGCTCGGGATGCCGCGGCCCATGGAATCCAGGTGACGCCGCACATCGTCGAGATCGCTTTCGACAACCTCAAAGACCCAGAGGAACGTAAGTTCTTCAACAGCGTGAAGACCAGCTTCAACCTCGACGACGCGACCGTC
>SPBQ01000298.1 GCA_004525875.1 Myxococcales bacterium | reverse complement strand
GAGCGAGGCCGAGCACGTGGTGATGCTGTTTCGCGACCGCATCCTGCCGGCCGCGCACGATCGCGTCTCATCGGTGCGTGCGGCATTCGAGACCGGCGAGGTGGGATTCGACTCCCTCATCGATGCCGAGCGCGATCTTCGCAACGACGATCTCGGCTACCAGGTGGCGATGGCCGGCCGCAGCCGCCGGCGTGCGGAGCTCGACCGTGCTCTCGGGGACATGCCCGTGCTTCAGGGCGAGGAGGTGATCCGATGATCGCGGTTCGAACCGATCGACGTCGTGTCCTCGCGTTCGTCTGCGCGCTCGCGCTCGGCGGTTCGCTCGCTGCCTGCGGGCGCTCGGATGAGTGGACCGAGCCGGCAGGTGACGCGGGCGCTGCGAGAGTCGCGGGCCATCAGCATGGCATCGGGCCCGGTGGCGGCCACCCCGTATCGGGCGGGTCCGGCGCCGCGGCCGCGCCGAGCGAAGACGACCGCGATGCGATCGCCTTCTACACCTGCTCGATGCACCCGTCGGTCAAGAGCGCGGATCCCGGGACGTGTCCGATCTGCTCGATGACCCTGACGCCGGTCACGCGACACGAGGTCGCGACCGGAACGATCACGATCCCTCCCCAACGGCAGCAGGAGATCGGCGTACGCACGACACCGGTCGAACGGACGCCGATGAACGTGGAGCTACGGGCGGTTGGTCGCGTCACCTACGACGAGCGACTGCTGAGCGACGTCACGCTCAAGTATCGCGGCTGGGTCCGCGATCTGTTCGTGAATACCGGCGGTCAGTACGTCGAGCAGGGCAATCCGCTGTTCACGTTGTACAGCCCGGAGCTGCTCGCGGCGCAGCGTGAGCTGCTCACGGCGCTGTCGAGCCGCCGTGCGGCGACCGGCTCATCGACGCCCGGGCGGGCCGACTATCTGGTCGACGCTGCGCGCGAGCGCCTTCGCCTGTGGGATCTCAGCGACGCGCAGATCGACGACATCGCGAGCGAGGGCCGTGCACTCACGGAGATGCCGATCCTCGCCCCGATCTCCGGCTACGTCGTCGAGAAGGATATCGTCGCCGGTTCGGCGGTCGAGCCCGGCGCGCGCCTGTATCGGCTGGCGGGCCTCGGGACGGTCTGGGTGGAGGCCGACGTCTACGAGCAGGATCTTGGTCTGATCGAGGTCGGTCAGAGTGCGCGAATCGATCTGCCTTATGCGACGGTCAGCTCCTGGCAAGGACGCGTCGCGTTCATCTACCCGTATCTCGACGATACGACGCGCACCGCGCGCGTGCGCATCGAGGTCGACAACCCGGAGCTCGCGCTCAAGCCGGACATGTACGCCGACGTCGTGTTCGAGATCGCGCTGGGCCGCCGTCTGGTCGTGCCCGAGCAGGCCGTTCTGTATGCCGGTTCACGCCGCTTCGTCTTTGTCTCGCTGGGTGAAGGAAGGCTCGAGCCGCGTCAGGTGGAGCTCGGGCGTCGCACGATGGATGTCGTGGAGATCCTCGCCGGGATCCGGGAAGGGGAGGTCGTGGTGACGTCCGGGAACTTCCTGGTCGCGGCCGAGAGCCGCCTGAAGCTCGCGCTGGAGCAGTGGAAATGATCGGACGGATCATCGCCGCCAGCGCGCGCAACTCGGGGCTCACGGTGCTGTTCGTGGCCGCCCTGGCGGTGTGGGGCTGGTACTCGCTGCGTCACGCGCCGCTCGACGCCATCCCCGACCTGTCCGACGTGCAGGTCATCGTCTTCACCGAGTGGCCGGGCCAGAGCCCCGACATCGTCGAGGACCAGCTCACCTATCCGATCTCGACGAGCTTGCTGTCCGCGCCGCGCATCAAGTTCGTGCGCGGACAGTCGATGTTCGGGATGTCGTTCGTGTACGCGATCTTCGACGACGGCACCGACATCTACTGGGCGCGCTCGCGGGTTCTCGAGTATCTCAACGAGGTGCAGGCGGCACTTCCGCCCGAGGTCACGCCCGTTCTCGGGCCGGACGCGACCGGCGTGGGCTGGGTCTTCCAGTACGCACTCGTCGACGATAGCGGCAATCTCGACCTGCAGGAGCTGCGCAGCCTTCAGGACTGGAACTTGCGTTACGCGCTGGAGAGCGTTCCGGGAGTCGCCGAGGTCGCCTCGGTGGGCGGGTTCGTCAAGGAGTACCAGATCCTTCTCGATCCCGACCGGCTGCTCGCCTACGGCGTCACGCTGCGCGACATCGTCGAGGCGGTGCGCGAATCGAACTCGGAGGTCGGCGGGCAGGTGCTCGAGCTCGCCGAGCACGAGTTCATGGTCCGCGGCCGCGGCTACGTGAGCCGTCGCGAGGATCTCGAACAGATCCCGTTGAAGCTCGGCGCTGGCGGGATCCCGGTTCGCGTCGGCGATGTGGCCGAGGTCAAGCTCGGACCGGCGCCGCGTCGCGGCCTGGTGGAGCTCGACGGTCGCGGAGAGGTGGTCGGCGGCATCGTCGTCATGCGTTACGGCGAGAACGCGCTCGACGTCATCAACCGCGTCAAGGAGCGCCTGGCCGAGGTCGAACGCAGTCTTCCCGACGGCGTCCGCATCGTGACGACCTATGATCGCTCCGGCCTGATCGAGGAGTCGATCGCCACGCTGCGCCACACGCTGTTCGAGGAAATGCTCGTGGTCAGCATCGTGATCACGCTGTTCCTCATGCACGCGCGCAGCGCGCTGGTGCCGATCATCACGCTGCCGCTGGCCGTGCTGCTCGCCTTCATCCCGATGTACTACCAGGGCCTCACGATCAGCATCATGTCGCTGGGGGGCATCGCGGTGGCGATCGGCGCGATGGTCGATGCGTCGATCATCATCATCGAGAACGTCCACAAGCGGCTCGAGGAATGGGCGGAGCAGGGCGAGCCGGGCGAGCGCAGCGCCGTGCTGTTGAGCGCGATGCAGGAGGTCGGTCCGAGCGTCTTCTTCTCGCTACTCGTGATCACGGCGTCGTTCATTCCGGTCTTCACGCTCGAGGGCGTGGAGGGGCGGCTGTTCAAGCCGCTCGCGTTCACCAAGACCTTCTCGATGGGCTTCGCCGCCCTGCTGGCGATCACTCTCACGCCGGCGCTGGTGACGCTGTTCATTCGCGGCCGCGTTCGCGCCGAGGCGCACAATCCGCTCAACCGCTGGCTCATCGCCGGGTACACGCCGGTCGTCCGCTTCGTGGTTCGATTCAGGAGAACGGTCTGCCTGCTGGCTTTCCTCGCGGTGGTGGCGACGGTGCCTGCTTACCTCGCTCTACAAAGCGAGTTCATGCCGGCGCTCAACGAAGGGGCGCTGCTGTACATGCCGACGGCGCCGCCGGGCATGTCGATGACCAGGGCGACGGCGGTGCTGCAGTCGATGGATCGCAGGATCAAGGAGTTCCCCGAGGTCGAGAGCGTGTTCGGCAAGATGGGTCGGGCGCGCACGCCCACCGATCCTGCGCCGATCGGCATGGTCGAGACGGTCATCGTGCTCAAGCCGCGCAGCCAGTGGCGGCCGGGGCTCTCGTGGGACGATCTCGTGGCCGAGATGGACGAGGCGTTGCGCTACCCGGGCATGCCGAACGTCTGGTGGATGCCGATCCAGACCCGCACCGAGATGCTCTCGACCGGCATCCGCAGCCCGCTCGGCATCAAGATCTTCGGCGATGATCTCGCGACGCTCGAGCGCGCGGCCGTCGACATCGAGCACGCCGTGTCCGGCATCGCCGGCACCCGCAGCGCCTTCGCCGACCGTGCCACCGGCGGTTTCTACGTGGACGTGAAACCCGACCGCGCCCGTGCCGCTCGCTACGGCCTGCGCGTGGACGACATCAACGATGTGGTTCAGACGGCCGTCGGAGGCATGCGCATCTCCACGACCATCGAAGGCCGCGAGCGCTACCCGATCTCGGTCACGTACGGTCGCGAATTCCGCGACGACCTGACGGCGCTGCGCAAGGTACTCGTGCCCACGCCGTCCGGCGCGCAGGTGCCGCTCGGCCAGGTGGCCGAGATCGAGACGGCGCTCGGTCCCCCGCTGATCCGTAGCGAGGACGGCAAGCTGGTGAGCTACGTCTTCGTCGACACCGGCAGCCGGGCGATCGCCGACTACGTGGACGCGGCGCGTGGCGTGGTGGCGGAGCAAGTCGTACTGCCCGAAGGCGTGCGCATCGAGTGGGCCGGACAGTTCACCTATTTCGAGCGCGCGAAATCGCGCTTGAAGATCGTCGTGCCCGTCACGCTCGCGCTCATCGCGCTGCT
>SPBQ01000258.1 GCA_004525875.1 Myxococcales bacterium | reverse complement strand
GCCATGTAGGGCTCGGCCCGCGCGTTTCCGCTGGGCACGAGGGCGGGCACGGCTGCCGCGAGAGCGATGAGGAGATGGCGAACTCTGATCATGGCAGGCTCCCGAGGCCCGGGGCGGCGTCTCAGCCGGCCGGGCCCGTGGTGGTCGACGTCGTTGTCGCCGTAGTCGAGACCGCTAGCGTCACGCTGGTCGACGTCGGTGCGACGTCGACCATTAGGCCGCTGGCCGGAGGCGCACCCTGGTCGATCCAGTCACGAATGAGCTGCAACTGCTGGGCCGTGAGTGGCGGCAGGCCCTGGGGCATGAGGAGGCCGCAGAACGCCTGTCCGTCACCGACCTTGTCGACCAGATAGCTCGCGGCCACGTTGTTGGGGACGACGCGGACCTTGGCGCAGAAGGAAACAACTCCGACCAGGCCGTTGAACGACGCGTCGGTGCTGGAGAGGTTGAGCGCCTGGATTTGCGTGAGGGCGTCGTGACAGCCGGCCAGCGCGCAGTTCGGGGTGAAGACGGTTTGCTGGAGCGGGACGAGCAGCGAGCCGCTCCCGACCATGGTCGTACTCGTCGTGGAGGTGCCTGCGCCTGGCGGCGGTCCGTCGCCAGCGCATGCCGACACGAACAGCGTGGCTAACACCCCGATAATGAGTCGGGGCCGCGCTCGCAACGTGAGGGGTCCCGGAGGACGGATCGATCCACCACCAACCACCGCTTCCACGGCTACGCAGTCTAGCATATTCGTCGTGCGAACCCGGTGCGTGAGCCGTGCCCCTGTATTTGCATCAGGTACCGGCCTGCATAAACAGACTTCATGAGGTTGCCCATGTTTCCGATGCGTCCGCTGCTCTTCGTGTTCTCCATCGTTGCGACGGCCTGTTTCCTCACGACGGTGCCGGTGCCGGCGCACGCTGAGGATGTCGTCACCGGCGAGATCCTCGACATGGCCTGCTACATTCCGAAGGGCGCCAAGGGGCCGTCGCATGCGCGCTGCGCGCAGACCTGCGCGGAGCACGGTATGCCTCTCGGTGTTCTGGCCGAAGATGGCACGATCTACCTGCTCTACCCGAAGCACGGGAAGGAAGAGGCCTTCGACGAGGTCAAGAAGCTCGCTGGCAAGAAAGCGAAGCTGACGGGCAAGAAGGCCGAGCGGGACGGGCTGCGCGGACTCGAGGTTCAAGCGGCGGTCGCGGCCGACTGATCGCGCGCTACCGTTCCGCGCCGCGCAGTGTCAGGCCTGCTTTCAGGTAGACGGCATCGATCACACGCATATTTGCCACGGCCTCCTCGGCGCCGGTGAGGACGGGAGCTCCGTCCAGCACGGCGTCGGCGAACGCACGTAGCTGATACGTGTACGTGCTCTCTCCCGCGACCCGTTCATTGAATGTGCTGCCGCCCGCACTCCAGCGCAGCCGGTGCCAGAAGTGCGGCATCACTGGGTTTGTCACGTGCAGCTCGCCGCGCTCTCCCCGAACATGGGCGGCGATGCGCAGCAGCGTCGCCGACATCAGCGAGCAATGCATGCGGCCCGTCGCGCCGCCCGGCAGATCGAAGTCCGCCGTCATGCAGCGATCGACGTTCGGTGAGGACAGCCGGGCTGCGGCGCTCGTACAGCTCGGCTCCATTCCCGAGATCGTGCGCAGCAGGTTGATCGCGTACGAGCCGACGTCCATCGTCGCGCCGCCGGCCAGATCATAGCGATAGCGGATGTCTCCGGGCAGCGGCAGCGGCACGCACATCCAGGTCTCCACGTGCTCGATCGCGCCGAGCTGGCCCGACTGGATGATCGAGCGGATGCGCGCGGCCAGTGGGTGGTACCTCCAGTGGAATGCCTCCATCGCTACGAGCCCGGTCGCCGCCGCTGCGTCGCGTACACGTTCGGCCTCTAGCGCGTTGGCCGTGAACGGCTTCTCACACAGGACATGCTTGCCGGCCTCGAGCGCGCGCAGCGTCCACTCGCAGTGCATGCCGTTGGGAAGGGGATTGTAGACGGCGTCGATGTCCGGGTCGGCGAGCATCTCTTCGTAGCCGTCGGCCACGCGTGCGATCTGATGCTTGCGAGCGAAGGCCCGCGCGCGGTCTCGATCTCGCGCGGCTACGGTCGTCACCTCGGCGCGATCCACACGCCGCGACGGTGCCAGCAGCGCCATCGGCGTGATGCGGGCTGCTCCGAGTGTGCCGATCCTCAGCATCTAGCCTGGACTATTCGTGAACGCTCGTCGCGAGACGCACAAACGCGCGTCAGATCGGGCCAAGCGCAGTGATGAGCGAGCACGGTCCGAGATGGCGGGCGTTGGGGCGTCGGAGCAGAGTGTTTCATGAATAGTCCAGGCTAGAGGCCACGCACGCCCAGCTCACGGACGAGCTTCTCGTAGAACGCGGGAGCGTCGAAGTAGCTCGACCAGCCGATCTGGGCCCAGTGGTCGGCGTCGATCTCGTCGATGACCTCGCCCCAGACCTGCGAGCTCGTGGGAATCAGGCCGTCATTGGCGCCGGTGCGGCCGGCCAGGTAGCGGAAGCCGGGTCGCAGCAGAAGATTGAGATTGCCGTTGACGCGCGCCGCGCTGCCCACCACGCAGCCGTACCGCACGCCGGGGTGGTCCTGCACGCCGTCGTTGAAGTTCGAGGCTTCGTCGGTGGTGATGTCGTAGAAGCCGCGGACGTCGATGCCGGCGGCCGAGAGCAATCCGCGCAGACCGAAGCGATCGCCGAGCTTGGTGCCGATGTCGGCCAGCGGGGTTCCCCGATGCGGCGTGCCGACGGTTACCAGCGACGCCACGCGATGACCGATGCCGAGGTTGGCGATCGCATATCGCGCGTCAAGCCCGCCCATGCTGTGGGCGATGATGTTGACGCGTCCGGTGGGGATACGCTCGATCCAGCGTGCCAGGTGGCGCGCCCGGACGGCCACCGACGCACCGTTCGGGATGCGCACGCGGTAGACCTCCACACCGAGATGCCGCAGGCGTTCGGCCACGCCGCGAAAGTACTCGTGACGCTTGCTGCCGAAGTTGATCTCGTCGAAGCCGACGACGCCGTGGACGAGGACGACGGGGTGGCGCAGCAGACCGGCCGTGCAGGAGCGCCGTACCTGTTCGAGCCACCCGTTGCGGTAGTGCCAGACCAGCCCCAACGCCAGGGCGACCAGAACCGTTCCTGCCAGGGCCGAAGAGATGACGATCGCGGTATTCACCATCAACCAGCAACGCCGATCCCCCCGAGCCCCCCGCACCGCCGGTCCCGGCCGGCGTGTGATCGGGCGCGCGCACGAATCGGTTATCGAGCAATTATGGCATACGGCCGTCGGCCGCCGAACAGCCACCACGCAGGAGCGGCGTTGCGCAACTGCGGTAGCGGTGATTCGCTCGGATGTCTGTGTGCCAGAGGGCGGGACGCCGCTTCCGCTCAGAACGCGCCAGCGTTGACGTAGCTCGGCTCGGATACGAGTCCGAGGGCGCGCAGGAGGAAGATGTGCTCTTCGATGCCGTAGACGTACATCAGGGCCTCGGCCGTCATCACGCCGACCAGAGCGGCGGTCAGCAGGAGCGCCCAGCGATCGAAGGCGCCCGGGCGCGAGATCGTGGCCTTGGCTCCGGAAAGCATGCCGAGAGCCTATCTGCCGGCGTACTTCCGTCAAGGGTAAGCACCACCCGTACGGGCGCTTTTATGACTGACCCGAGTGGGTCTGCCGGCGCTGGACGTGGCACACTACCCGATGAGGTGTTATACCGGGGCCGCGGCCGTTTCCGCCGCGACTACGCTTAGTTGAGCGATTCCAGACGAAAACTGGTACGGACCACGGCGGCCGTGGTGGCGTGCGCGGTACTCGCGGCTCCGCTGCAGGCAGGGGCCGCGGCCAGCATCTACGGTCGTCAGACGTCGGAGCCGAACATGATCAAGATGGGGGCCGACCTGCTGGTCGCGCGACCCGTGCTGTTCGCGTTCACGATCCTCGGCAGTGTTCTTTACGTCATCTCGCTGCCGTTCTCGCTGCCCGGCGGCAACCACGATCAGGCGGCCGAGGTACTCGTCGTCGGTCCCGCGCGGGCGACGTTCAAGCGCTGCCTGGGTTGCGCGAACTCGGAAGAGAAACGCGCCGGCCCGCGCACGGGCTCAATCTACTAGCGCCGGCGGTTACCCCCGTCGGCCGCATCACTCGACGACCAGCAGCAGCTCACCCTTGTCGACCTCGTCGCCGTCCTTGTGCGCAAGCGAGGCGATCCTTCCATCGCGATCGGCACTGATCTCGTTCTCCATCTTCATCGCCTCGAGGATGAGGAGCACGTCGCCGGCTTTCACCTCGTCGCCGGCCTTGACACGGTACGCGATGATCATGCCGGGCATCGGCGCGACGACGCTACCGGCGCCGTTGGCGGTAGCGCCCGCCCGCGCTGGAGCTGCCAGCGGCGCCGGCTTGGCCGCGGGCTCACGGGCCGCGGCTGGGGGCGCCACGGGTTGAACCGCTGCCGGCTGGGTCGGGATTGCCGGCCCGCCGGTGGGGTCGACGTCAACCTGGAAATACTCGCCGTCGACGAAGACGTT
>SPBQ01000159.1 GCA_004525875.1 Myxococcales bacterium | reverse complement strand
GTGCAAGGGGGGGGGCGGAGGCTTCTCCCGGCCCAGCCTCCGCGGACAAGCCGGCGAGCAAGAAGCGGCGCCGGCGGCGGCGCGGCGGCAAGCACGCCGGACCGACCACCGCAGCTCCCGAATAGCCCGGACGCCGAGACTCGATGGCCGTCCTCGCCACAGCGGGCTGTCTCGCGCTGTACTGGCTGGGCTACCGGTACTACGCCGGTTACCTTGCGACACGAGTCTTCTCGCTGCGCCCCGATGTGACGACGCCCGCCGAGGCGCTGCGCGACGACGTCGATTACATTCCCACCCATCGCTACGTACTGTTCGGCCACCACTATGCGTCGATCACCGGGCTGTCGCCGATGCTCGGCCCGGCGATCGCGGTGATCTGGGGCTGGCTGCCGGCAATGGTCTGGGTCGTGATCGGAGCATTGCTCGTTGGCTGCGTGCACGACTTCAGCGCGCTCGTCATGTCGATGCGCGCGCGGGGGCTTTCCGTCGGAGCGGTTACCGAGGGCATTATTGGGTCGCGTGCCAAGAGCATGTTCCATCTGATCATCTTCTTCGGTATCGCGCTGGCGATGGGCGTCTTCGTCTCGGTCCTTGCCACGCTGTTCACGCCCGATTTCTATCCTCAGGCCATCGCTCCCTCCTTTCTCCTCATGCTCGTCGCCGCCGTTGTCGGTGTTCTGGTGTTCAAGCGAGGGGTGTCGCCTCTGGGCTCTGCGCTGGTCGGGTTCGCGTGCACGCTGGTGGCGGTCGCGCTCAGCGCCGGCGGCCAGCTCCCTCCGATCTTTTGGGAGAGCCGCGAAGGGTGGGGTGTGTTGCTGCTGGGGTACAGCTTCCTGGCCTCGGTGCTGCCGGTCTGGCTACTCCTCCAGCCACGCGACTTCATCAACTCGATGCTCTTGTATCTCGGAGTGTTCTTGATGTACGCGGGATTCTTCGTCCTCGCGCCGGAGTTCAGCTCGCCGGCGGTCGTCGCGAACCCGCAGGGTGCGCCGCCGATCTTCCCCTTCGTTTTCGTCGTGATCGCGTGCGGTGCCGTGTCCGGGTTCCATGGCCTGGTGTCTTCGGGAACGACGGCCAAGCAGATCGCGAACGAGCGCGACGCGCGCATGATCGGCTACGGCGGATGATCGGGGAGGCTCTACTCGGTCTGATGGCGGTCCTGGCATGCACGGCGGGCTTCGCGTCAGCCGAGGACTGGCACGTGCACTACGCGAGCTGGACGAGCGCCAACTCGCTGGGTGCGAAGATCGGTGTGTTCATCGAGGGGAGCTCGCATTTCGTCGCTACCCTCGGCATTCCCCCAGCTCTCGCGACGGCGCTCATCGCCGTGGTGGTGGTTTCCTTCGCTCTCACCACGCTCGACTCGGCCACGAGACTCTTGCGTTACAACATCTCGGAGATGGCGACGACCCTCGGTGTCGAGCGCGAGAACCGCTTCGTGACGTCGATGCTGGCTGTCGCGGTGATCGGATTCTTTGCGTTCTACCGGGTGGATGGCAAGCCGGTCGGACTGGCGCTCTGGTCGTTGTTCGGGACGACGAACCAGCTCCTGGCGAGCCTGACGCTCCTGGTTGCGACGATGTACCTCTACCAGCGCGGCCGGAACTATGTGGTCACTCTGATCCCGGCAATCCTGATGACCGGGACCACGATCGCGGCGATGGTCAGTAACCTGGTCGGCTTCTGGGATGAGTCGCAGTGGCTGCTCCTGGCCGTCGGTTCGCTTCTGCTCCTGCTCGCGTTCGGCGTGGTCGGGGAGGGATTGTGTGCCTTTGCCGCAATGCGCCGCCGGCCGCGATCCGAGGGACTATCAGTATTTGGGGAGGATGTGGCGACCTCCGGTTGAGCGCCTGAATCCGCTGCGGTAGCTTCAACTGCGATGGGACGTGGATCGGCAAGCGGAGAGCCGCAAACGAGCGAGGCAGCCCGGGCGATCGCACGCATGCGACCGTCGGGACGTCGTCGCCTGACTGTCGATCCGGAGACCCGCGAACAGCTTGCTCGCATGACCGAGCCCCGTCGCGAAGACGCCGTCCGTGCCGGTGCCGAGAGCGACTACGGTCTTGATCTCGAGTTCCGCAAGCGTAGCGAGCCGCTCTTTCGTTTCCTCTGGGAGTCCTACTGGCGCTGTGACGTGACCGGGATGGAGAACGTGCCGGCCTCGGGCCCCTGTATCTTGGTCGGCAACCATTCGGGTGGTCTGCCACTCGACGCGACGATGATCGCGTACGGACTTTCCAGCGAACGCGGACCGGGCCGTATCGTGCGGCCGCTCTACGACAAGTTCGTCGAGGGCATGGGTCCGGGAAAGGGGTTGTACCGCAAGCTCGGTGGGGTGCCGGCGAAGTATGCTGTCGCCGACGAGATGCTCGAGCGCGGCGAGGTTCCCGTCATCTTCCCCGAAGGGGTGGGCGGGGTCGCTAAGCTCTATGACGAGCGCTACCGGGTGGGCGGGTTCTCGAGTTCTGCGGCGCGCCTGAGCTGCCGGCACCGTGTGCCGATCATACTGTTCGCGGTGATCGGGGCCGAGGAGACCTATCCGATGATCGGGCGCAGCGCACAGCTCGGCAAGCTGCTCGGTGCCCCCTACGTGCCGATCACGCCGTTCTTCCCGATGCTCGGACTGGCGGGGATGATCCCGCTGCCTACCAAGTGGTCCATCGCCTTCGGCAAGCGGATCTACCTCTACCGGGAGAGTCGCTTCCGGGGCGAGAACTGTACCGATTTTGACGAAATGTCGGACCGCCTCAGGCGCACGGTACAGATCCTGGTCGGACGGCACTTGGGCCGACGCTCGTCAATCTTTCTCGGCTGAGATAGGGAACACCCTTACGTGAGACCGACGACGCTCAAGATCGGCGACGACGTCGTCCACCAGAGTCACCCCGGACGCTTCACCGTGGTGAAGATCCAGCAACGGCCCGCCATGAACATCTACAGCAACATCATCACGATTCGCTCGGCTGACGGCGTCGAGCTGACCGTTCTCGACACCTCGGTCCGCAGAGTAGACAAGCAGGCGAAAGAGCCGACAGCCGACCGAGGTTGATGCCGCGCGCACCGATCGGCCGGCGCCGACGATCACGCCGCCCCATCAGTGGCCGAGTTGCCATCGAGGTGCGCACGCTGCTCGCCGTGCTTGCGATGACGACGGTCGTCGCGCTGATCCCCGGCTGCAGCAATCGCGACGAAGCGAACAATTCGCTCTCTTCAGAGGCGATGAAGAAGCCGGGTACGCCAATCATCCTCGTCACGGTCGACACGCTGCGGCCGGACCATCTCCCGCTCTATGGGTACGACGAGCCGACCGCGCCCGCGCTCGATCATCTGGCGCAATCATCGGTGGTATTTGATCTGGCATTCTCCACCGCGCCGAAGACCGCGCCAGCGTACGCGACGATGTTCACGGGGGCCTACCCCTACCGTCACGGCGTGCGGCTGCTCGGTCAGGAGTTGCACGCCGACAACGTTACGCTGGCAGAACGACTCGCGGAGGCGGGTTACGCTACCGGCGGTTTCGTGAGCAGTACGGTGATGATCAATCGGCTCTCGGCGCTCGGTAAGGGGTTCGGTATCTGGGACGACTACATGCCGCGTCGCGAGCCAAATCGCGAGAATTACGAGCGTGGTGCGCGACAGACGATGAACGCAGCGCTCGAGTGGCTGCCGGACGGTAGCGGCCCTTTCTTCCTCTTCATTCATCTGATCGACCCGCATGGGCCTTACGTCGCGCCGGCCATGTTCCGGACGCGTTACAGCAAGCGGCAAGGCGACTTCATCGATCCGGAAGATGTTCCCGGGTTCCAGCGCCTGCAGGGTGCGGAGGTGATCGGTGATTACATCGACGGCTACGACGGCGAGGTGACCTACGCCGACTTCGAGCTGGGCCGGCTACTCACCGAGCTGATGAACCGGGAGCTCTACGATCGGGCGCTGATCGTCTTCACCGCGGATCACGGCGAGAGCTTCGGCGAGGACGGGTTCTATTTCCGGCACGGAAAGACGCTGCACGAGGTGTCGATCCGCGTCCCGCTGGTCATCAAGCCCCCCGGCGGGCGTCCCGTGGGCGTGCCCGAGCGCCGCGGCGGCACGGTCTCGCTCGTGGACATCGCGCCGACGCTCCTGGACTACGCCGGGGTCGCGATTCCCGAAGGCCTCGACGGCGTGTCACTGCGAGCGGTCGTCGAGGGCGGCGACCAGCGCGCCGAGCGCTTCGTGTTCTCCGAACGCTGGTTGCCTGGACGGCGAAGCTGGGCGATCCATTCCGAGCGCGGCACGCTGCGCGCCGAAGACTGTCCCGACGCGGCGGCGTCGCGGCTGGAGGACTGCCGCGAGACGTACATGGGCAGGCTCGGCACCGCCAAGCTCGTGGAGATCGAACGGGAGACCGAGGCGCGGGCCGGGCTGCGCTCGGAGCTCGCGTCCTTCGTCGACCGAGCCGCGAGCTACTCGCTTCCGTTCACCGTCCTGTGGAGGTACAGGCCGAAGGACCGGGATTTCGTCGAGACGTTCGTCGCGGATCACAACCTGCGCGTCCAGAGTTACGACGGCCCTGACACTGAAAATCTCGAGAAGCTCGGGTATCTCGAGGACTGATGGCCGTCACGCTCTACACTCGCGCCGACTGCCCGTTCAGTGAAGCTCTCAAGAACCGCCTCGACGATGAATCCACGGTCTACGTAGAGATCGACGTCGCTCGCGAACCACGACGGATTCCCGAACTCATCAAGCTGACGGGTGGGAGGCGCATCGTGCCCGTCATCGTCGATCGTGACGGAATCAAGATAGCCCCCGATGGTGGCACACCCTTCTGATCAAAGCCTGATCGAGAAGCGTATGACGATGTTGAGTCAAGCACGCTGCGGCATGTCGAATGTTCTTGGCTCAGCTCACGAAGCGGGTATATCGTGCATGCATGCGCCGCGTGCGGCTGTATCTCAGACTCGGCGATCGGTGCTTTCACGGCAACCGCTCGGAGTGGGGCCAAGGCGCCGTGGTCGAGGAGATGACCTCGACGATCGAGGGCGGCACTTGCCTGGTACGGGTGTTGTTCGATGACGGAATGCAGCGAACGTTCAACAACGATCTCGATCATGAGATGTGCTGTTACTTCATGGGCCTGCGCAAGGAGATGAAGGTTGACTGGGACACGGGATCCGTGCGCCAGAGACGCGTCGCGAAGCGATCCCTGCCGCGAGGCTAGGGTGCTTTCTTCTCAGGCTCGATCGGCCGGCCCTTGGCGTCGGTCCGTGGGATGTCGAGCTTCTTCAGTGTTTCCTGAGTATCGCGATTGACCCAGCCCACGCCCATGGCGCAGGGACTGGCCTGACCGTTCTCGTCGATCCGGCTGGCGCCGACCGGCGTGTGGAAGTTCACTCGGAGTCGCTTGGCCACTGCGGTGACTTACACCGTCCGGACGTTGGTTGCGAGCCAGGGACCGCATTGATATGACCGGCGCCGGCGCGCTCGAGAGCGGGGTCGATGGACTACAAGAACACGCTCAACCTGCCGGCTACCGATTTTCCGATGCGGGCCAACCTCCCGAACCGCGAGCCGGACATGCTCCGCCAGTGGGAGGAGACGGGTCTGTACGAGCGGATGCTCGAGCGTCGGCGCGACGCCCCGCGGTTTCTCCTCCACGACGGCCCGCCCTACGCCAACGGCAACATCCACATCGGGCACGCGCTCAACAAGGTCCTCAAGGACATCGTCACGAAATACAAGTGCCTGGCCGGCTTCCAGTCCCCCTACAGGCCGGGCTGGGACTGTCACGGCTTGCCGATCGAGCTGGAGGTCGAGAAGAAGCTCGACCGCTCCAAGCGCGCCGAGCTCGGCGCGCTTGGAGCGGTCGAGCTTCTTCTCGACCTCCAGCTCGATCGGCAAGCCGTGACAGTCCCAGC
>SPBQ01000487.1 GCA_004525875.1 Myxococcales bacterium | reverse complement strand
GGAGATCCCAGGCACGCTGGGGATTGCCCGACTCGAGCATGGCGACACCGAGATTGAACTGGACGAGCGCCGTCGCGTCCTCCTCGACGAGCGACTCGAGAATCGGTATGGCCTCGAGCACCTCGCCGGTCGACAGAAGCGCGCGCGCGCGCAGCTCGCGGCACCCGCGGTCCGCCGGCGCGATCTCGGCGCAGCGTGACGCCACCTTCAGGGCCTGGGGGGCGCGCCCCGATTTGAGAAGCAGATCGGCCCACTGCGTGAACAGCGCTTGCGGTTCTACGCCCACGCCGCGCAGAAGCGGGTAGTTGTCCACTGTGAGCAAACGTTCGAAGGCTGCGTTCGCCGCCGGTCCATAGATGGGCGCAAGCCCGGCCTGGCGCGCGCGGGTCGTTACGTCGAGAAGCTGGAGCGCGATGTAGTCGGGCGCGATCTCCTGTCCGACTGCGGCGGCCTGGAGCGATTCTTCGAGACGGCCGCCGAGCTGCAGCGCGAGGCCGAGGTTATAAATGTAGGGGGCAAGATCGGGCGACGTCGGCCCCCACGCCGCGCGCAGCTGGTCGAACAGCGCGCGATGGCCCTCGGCGGCCGCGAGATACTGCCGCTGTGACTGCAGCTGGAGGATCTCGCGATAGGCCGGCTGCATGGCCGGCGGCAGCGGGCGCTGCGCGGGTGGCGCGATCGTGCGCGGGCCCCCCGGTCCGGTTGCGTCAGCGCCCGCGAGGAAAGCGGCGTAGCGCTGCCAGGCCAACCACGAGACGGCACCCACCAGCACCAGGGTCGCGATACCCAGGACCGCGAGGGAGGGAGATCTTCGTTTTCGCCGTTGTCGATTCACGCCGGGGTCCACGCGGGGTGGCGCCAGCATCAGACCGTCCCTGCGGTGGTGGAAGGCCGGCCGCTGACCCTAAGGTAACCCGAACGATAACCGCTCCGCGCGACTGTGTTTACTCCCGCGGACGGTCGCATCGATTGCCGGGTCGCGACGGCCCGCGTGGCCCGGCGATGCGCGTTCTCGATTAACGCCTCGTTCGAGATGCCGATCGGAACGTCTCCGCGCGCACGGGGGTGTGAGGGACGGTTCCGGACTGTGCCTACGTTTCTGAACACCTGGTACCGATGCGGTCTGCTCTCGTCGACCGTGCTGACCATGATCGTGGTCGCGTCGCTCTACCTGCGGTTCGGATCCGCTGGGCAGCGGGTGGAGGCCACCGCGCCCGGGGCGCACGTCACGCACGGCGAGCCGGCGATGACGCCGGCGTACCCGTGACGGCACTATCCCCAACCCTCAGGCAGAGACGCCGGTCCCAGCCGACGACGTCCTCAGGTGTCTGCGCAAGCGCACGTCATAGTAGAGGATGACGGGTATCCACGCCCAGTTGGTGAGCGTGATGAGCAGCATCAGGCGGTCGGAGACCTGGCCGGCGAAGTAGCCGATCGTGACGGTAGTTGCCATCACGCTCTTCTCGATCCAGTTGTACTTGACCAGCGCTGATTTGCCGACAACGTCGCGGCTGGTCTCCCAGAACATACACCCGAACATGAAGACGAACCCCGTCCAGAACCGGATCACGAAGGCGTATTCCGGCGGCGGTCCGTCGAACGTCGCGCTCATCCCCGCGGGATCGATGATGCCGCGAATCGACAAGCTCCAGTTGATGAACGCGCTCACTGCGAATAGCAGGCTGATCTTCCGCTCCAACGTCATGGCCCGGCCTCCCGAGAGCAGTTCGTGCTCTTCGGTACTACACACGCGCGAAGGCCACCGAGCGTTACGGACGAAGCGATTAGGAACCGGCGTTATGTTGCTGCCGAGCAGGCGCCGGCTTTGCAGCTGTCAGGCCGTCTTGCCCAGTATGTCGGCAAGCTTGCGAGGCCCGAGCACCGTATCGATCTCTCGTATCAGCCCCTCGGAGTCGAGCTCGCAGTGGATGAGTGCGCACGGCGCCTGCTGCCGCTCGGACTCGGCGAAATTGACGACGACGACGGGCAGGCCGTTGGCGACGCAGATGTCGAAGTTCGCGACCTTCATGCGCCGCTTGGCTACGGACAGATACAGCCGGCTGACCGCATGGCGGCCCGACAGGGGTCGCTTCACCGCCGTGTACGTCCCGTCGGGATCGGTAACCGTGCGAACGTTGTCTGCCAACAGCTCGGCCAGGCCGTCGACGTCTTGCTCGGCAAGACATCGCATGAAGCTCTCGAGTACGCGGCGGGTGCGCTCTTCGAGGCCGTCGTCGGGCCTGCAGGGTGCGCCATTGTATGAGCGCATGACCGTTCGGGCGCGGTGGAGAACGACACGAACGTTGCTCTCGGAGATCCCGAGCAGGGCGGCGATTTCACTCGTGGGATAATCGAAGACATCACGTAGTATCAAGATTGCGCGTTGCCGCGGTGTCAGCGCTTCGACGGCCAGCAAGAACGCGAACGTCACGCTCTCGAGAAGCTCGTAGCGTACCTCGGGGCCTTCGCTGACGGCCGAAGCCATCGCGGTTGCATCGGCGCCCGAGGCGGATGCGATCCATTCCGTGGCTCTACGTGCGTCGGAGGTTGCGAGGGGAGCGGGCAGCCAAAGATCGGCTGCTGCGCGCCGGCGCCGGCGCCGGCGCAAGCGGTCGATGCTGAGGTTGACGGCTACGCGGGCGAGCCAGGGGCGCCACGGCTCATCGGTCCGGGCAGGGGGTCGACGGGCGGCTCGCTCGAAAGTGTCCTGGACGATCTCCTCGGC
>SPBQ01000334.1 GCA_004525875.1 Myxococcales bacterium | reverse complement strand
GCAGCTGCTCGCCACGGTCGCGTGCCATTCGGCCGTCCGGGTCGGCCAACGCCTCGAGCGCGAGGCTGCGCGGGCCCTGCTGCGCGAGGTCGGGCTCGCGGACTTCAGCGCATGCTGTCCGCACGGTCGTCCGGTCGCGCGCACGATGCACCGCGATCAGGTTGAACGCCTGTTCGGCCGCTGAATCACGCGTGCCACTCCACGATCTCATCGGATGAAGAGTGACGGCCCTGCGCTCCCCGATCGTGTCCTCGTGATCGCGGGCCCGACCGCGTCGGGTAAGACCGAGCTGGCTGCCGAGCTCGCGCGCCGCTTCGATGCGGAGATCGTCAGCGCCGATTCGCGGCAGGTCTATCGCCACATGGACGTCGGCACGGCCAAGCCTTGCGCCGAGTTGCTGGCCGAGATCCGTCATCACATGATCGAGGTCGTCGATCCGGACGAACCGTTCGACACGGCCACGTGGTGCGAGGGCGCGCGAGCGGCGCTCGCCGATCTTCACGCTCGCGGACGCAACGCGATCGTCTGCGGCGGCACGGGTCTTTACGTTCGCAGTCTTGTGCAGGGTCTGTTCGTCGGACCGGCGGCCGATGCCGGCCTGCGCGCGCGCTACGAGGCCGAGGATCGGGTCGAGCCCGGCGTTCTCATGCGCCGACTCGCGCGCGTCGATCCGCCGGCCGCAGCGCGGATTCATCCGAACGATCGGGTCCGCATCGTGCGGGCGCTGGAGGTGCACGAGCTAACGGGGCGGCCGATCTCGTCGTGGCACGACGAGCACCGACTTGCGCAGCGGCCTTTCCGGGAGGTCAGCGTGATGCTCGATCTGGCGCGCGACGAGCTGTACCGGCGGATCGACGCGCGCACCGAGTCGATGGTCCACGGTGGCTTGGTCGATGAGCTGCGCAGGCTCCGCAACCGGGGCTACGCGGCCGACCTGAGGGCGTTCGATGCGATCGGCTACCGGGAAGCCGGACTGTGCCTCGACGGGCGGCTGGCCGCAGAGGATCTCGTCTCGGCGATCGCGCGGTCGACGCGGCGCTACGCCAAGCGCCAGCTGGTGTGGCTGCGAGGGCAGGCGCGGTGTCGGCCCGTAGCCCCGCATGACATCGAGCGAGAGGCGCGAGTCGCGGCCGAGCTCTTCGAGGGGCGGTCGTGATGTCGCTGGAGGCGGCGGCCGTCTTGCAAGTCGGTAGGGCATCGGTTAGCTGTCGGTGGCTCGCCTGAGCGCGCAGGTTCCCTTGGCGACACGAAAGACACTCGGCGAGCTCCGTAAGGAGATCGACAGCATCGACGCGCGACTGGTTGCGCTGATCTCAAAGCGCGCGCTTACGGCACAGCAGATCGGCGAGGCCAAGAGCGCGCACTCGCGTGACGTGCTCGATGTCGCCCGTGAGAAAGCAGTGCTGCGGGCCGTGCGCGACGCGAACACGGAGAGGGGAGGGCCTCTGCGAGGCGAGGCGATGGAGGCGATCTTCCGCGAGATCATCTCGGCGTGCCGCGCCAGCCAGCAAGCGACGTCGGTCGCGTTTCTGGGCCCGGAAGGAACGTTCTCCCACGCCGCCGCGCTCAAGCAGTTCGGCCGGACGGGCGAGTTCCACGCGGTTGACACGATCGCTGACGTTTTCACCGAGGTCGAGGCCGGTCGCGTGAGCTACGGGATCGCTCCGATCGAGAACACGACTGAGGGAGCGGTCACGCCGACGCTCGACGCGCTCGCCCGGACGACGCTCTCCATCTCGGCCGAGGTGATCGTCAAGGTAGACCACTACCTGATGGCGCTCGAGGCGGAGGCGACCTCGGTGCGGCGAATCGTCTCGCATCCACAGCCGCTTGCCCAGTGTCGACGGTACCTGGCCGACCACTATCCCGGCGTCGAGCTGCAAGAGACGGCAAGCACGGCCGCGGCTGCCCGGATCGCCGCCGAGGAGGAGGGTACGGCGGCCATCGCCAGCCGCATCGCGGCCGAGCTGTACGGTCTGGAGATCGTCGCCCCTTCGATCCAGGATCAGGCCGGCAACGTCACTCGCTTCATCGTCGTTGGCGAGGGCGAGATCCTGCGCGCGACGGGCGAGGACCGTACCTCACTGTGCGTGTCGGTTCGCGATGAGGTCGGCGTTCTCGGCCGCATCCTCGCGCCCTTCACCGCGAACAGGGTCAATCTCTCGATGATCGAGTCGCGCCCCCTGGCCGGCCGACCATGGGAGTACAGCTTCTTCATCGACATCGGTGGCCACGTTAGCGAGGGCAAGGTCAAGCGCGCGCTCGCCCAGGTGGCCAAGTCGGCCATCTCGGTGAAGGTCCTCGGCTCCTATCCGGTGGCCGCCTGAGGGCCTGGCGGCGCGCCGGCCCGCTGGCGCGGAACCCCGATCCCGCATAATCTCCTCGGTCCGGCGGCAGCGTGACGGCGTTCACGTGTAGTGCCGGCTAGCGAGTCATGAGCGAGAGCGGATCCAGCAGACGTGGCGGGCGCGCGGATACCCTGCCGCTCGACCGACCGGCCGTTTCGCCGCACGTCCTGGCGCTGCGTCCGTACGAACCGGGCAAGCCGATCGAGGAGGTCGAGCGCGAGCTCGGGCTCCGCGGTACGATCAAGCTGGCCTCCAACGAGAACGCGCTCGGCCCTTCGCCGCGCGCGCTAGAGGCGGTGCGGGCGACGCTCGGCGATCTGCACCGCTACCCGGACGGCGGCGCCGTGATGCTCGTGGGCAAGCTCGCCGGCCGGCTCGGCGTCGAACCGGGTCAGATCCTGCTCGGTAACGGCTCCAATGAGATCATCGAACTCGTCGTGCGCACGTTCGTCGGACCCGGCGACGAGGTCGTGATGTCGAGCGACGCGTTCCTGATCTACGAGCTGATCACGCGCGCGGTTCAGGGGCGCGCGGTCCGCGTGCCGGCCAGGGGCACGGTCCATGATCTCGAGGCGATGGCGGGCGCGGTCGGGGAGAAAGCGCGCGTGGTGTTCGTCGCCTCGCCGAACAACCCCACCGGAACGATCGTTCGATCCGGCGAATGGCGAGCGTTCCTCGAGGCGATTCCGCCGCACGTCGTCGTCGTGTGTGATCAGGCCTACGTGGAGTATGTCGACGACCCCGATCACGCAGATCCGCTGGCCGACGTGGGCCGTCATCCGGGCGTCATCGTTCTGCGAACGTTCTCGAAGATCTACGGGCTGGCGGGGCTGCGACTCGGATACGCCGTGGGCCCGGCCGACATCATCGGGGGCGTGGCGCGTCTGCGACAACCGTTCAACGTTAACGCGCCGGCACAGGTCGCCGCGATCGCAGCCCTCGACGACGAGGAGCACGTCGAGCGATCGAAGGCGCTGGTCCGCGCCGGTCGTGCGCGCTATGCGGACGCCTTCGCGCGGCTAGGGCTCGATTTCGTCGAAAGTCATGCAAACTTCGTTCTGGTGACCGTGGGACGCGGCGCAGCGGTGACGCGTGCGTTGCTCGAGCGCGGCGTGATCGTCCGCCCGATGGATGCGTACTCGATGCCGGATAGGATCCGGATAACGTTCGGCACCGAGCGCGAGGACGAACGCTGCCTCGCGGCTCTAGAGGCCGTGCTGCTGGGGACGGCGCCGTGAGCGGCAAGACGGACGTTCCCGCCTGCACCGTCGTCTGCGGCGTGGGCTTGATCGGTGGCTCGCTGGCAGCGGCCGGCAGGCGTGCGGGAGCACTCGGTCGCGTCATCGGCGTGGGGCGCAGCCGCGCCAATCTCGACGTAGCCCTGGAGCGCGGGATCGTTGACGAGGTCACGACCGACGTTGCGGCCGCGATGCGCGAGGCGGATCTGGTCGTCCTGGCGGCACCCGTCGATACTTGTGTCGAATTGCTGGCGACGGCCGCGAGCGAGACGTCGCAGACCTGCGTTGTCACCGACGTCTGCAGTGTGAAGCTGCCCTTGTGTGAGCGTGCGGCCCAGGTC
>SPBQ01000325.1 GCA_004525875.1 Myxococcales bacterium | reverse complement strand
GTAGCCTGTCGAACCCGGTGAGCGGCCACTCGTAGGGCCACTCGGGCAATCGTCCGGCGAACATCTTGTACAGGACGAGCCCCATCGAGAACACGTCCGAGCGGAACGAGGTCCTGCCGAGCGCCTGCTCGGGGGCCACGTAGCCGACGGTCCCCGATCCCGACACCGGCAGGGTACCGCGGGCGAGCCGCGCGATGCCGAAGTCGGAGAGCTTGAGGACGTCATTCTCGAAGAGGATGAAGTTCTCGGGCTTGACGTCGCAGTGGATCACACGGCGACGATGAGCGTAGGCGAGGGCGGCCAGCATCTGATCCGCGTACGCCAGCGCCGTCCGGATGGCCAGGCGGCTCCTGAGGCGGTCGGCGAGGCTCTGTTCGCCGAGCGCGTAGGCGACCAGCAGGCGGCCCTCGACGAATTCGGCATTTTTGATGGGTAGGATGTGCTCGTGCACCAGACGCGCCGTGATCCGTACCTCTTTGCAGAGCTCGTCGGTCGACAGGCCGTCGGCGGAGACAGTCGGGATCTTGAGGGCGACGGGGACGCCCTCGACCGTATCGTAGGCTCGGTAAACGTGGGCGTACCCGCTCTCGGCGAGACGACCATCGATCCGATACTTTCCGAGTCTTTGCCTGGGGCGCAGCACGTTTACGTTTACGGCCTGGGTCATCGAGGCTCGCCCAGAGTCGTCAGGATCGCGGCCAAGTCAAGATCGAGTTCGCCGGCCCATTGCTGGCCGATTGCCGCTATTGGGCCCGCGGGCTATTGTTTGACGTTTCCGTCGCCCGGAGGACCTTCCCTATGGCCGCGAGCTCTACGATGTTGTCGCTCGGCAGCAAGCTGCCCGTATTCCGTCTGTCCGATACCGACGGAGGGGTCGTGTGCAGTGACGATCTCACCGATGCACCGGCGATCGTCGTGCTGTTCATCTGTAATCACTGTCCGTACGTCAAGCACATCAGCGCCGAGCTGGCGTTGCTGGCCGAGGAGTACGTGGAGCAGGGCGTGGCGATCGTGGCGATCAACTCCAACGACGCGGAAGCCTATCCGGACGACGCGCCGGACAAAATGGCCGAAGAGAAGCGCTCGGCCGGCTATGCTTTCCCATACCTGTTCGACGAGACGCAGGAGGTCGCACGGGCCTTTCGCGCCGCCTGTACCCCCGACATCTATCTGTTCGACGGCAGTGCCGAGCTCGTGTACCGCGGGCAATTTGACGGTAGCCGGCCGGGGAACGACATTCCCGTGACCGGCTACGATCTGCGTGCGGCACTCGACGCCGTCCTGCACGGCAGGCCCGCTCTCGAGGACCAGATTCCGAGCATCGGCTGTAACATCAAGTGGAAGAGCGGTAACGAGCCGGACTACTACTCGGTCTGAGGCTCGACCCACGACGCGTTGTCGCCTGGGACGGAGGGGGGCATGAAGATAGCGATCCTGTCGCGCAAGCCATCGCTGTACTCGACGTCACGGCTCAAGGAGGCCGGTGAGCAGCTCGGTCACGAGATGCACGTGATCGACTATCTTCGCTGCTACATGAACATCGCGTCGCACCGCCCGGCCGTTCTTTACCAGGGGCATGCGCTGGAAGGCTTCGACGCGATCATCCCGAGGATCGGTGCCTCCAAGACCTTCTACGGCACGGCCGTCGTGCGCCAGTTCGAGATGATCGGCGTCTATCCGCTGAACGAGTCGCAGGCCATCACCCGTTCGCGTGACAAGCTTCGCTGCTTGCAGCTCCTGGCTCGCCGCGGGATCGGCCTGCCGGTCACCAGCTTCGCCCACTCGACGAAGGACATCGAGGATCTCATCAACATCGTCGGCGGCGCGCCGCTGGTGGTCAAGCTCCTCGAGGGAACGCAGGGGATCGGCGTCGTGCTGGCCGAGACCAAGAGCGCGGCGACGTCGGTGATCGAGGCGTTCCGCGGCCTCGAGGCGAACATCCTCGTCCAGGAGTTCATCGCCGAGGCCGGTGGCGCGGACATCCGCTGCTTCGTCGTCGGCGAGCGTGTCGTCGCCGCGATGATCCGCCAAGGGGGGGAGGGCGAGTTTCGATCGAATCTGCACCGCGGCGGCACCGCTCATAAGGTCAAGCTGACGCCCGAGGAGCGCAGCACCGCCGTGCGGGCGGCGAAAGCAATGGGGCTGCGGGTCGCGGGCGTGGACCTGCTGCGTTCCAATCACGGACCCGTGATCATGGAAGTGAACTCCTCGCCCGGACTCCAGGGCATCGAGGAAGCCACCGGACGCGACATCGCAGGCAAGATCAGCGAATTCGTCGAGCGGAACGCTGCACATGGCAAGACCCGAGACCGCGTGAAAGGCTGAACTCTCGCCGCAGACGCCGTTCGAGATCGCGAGCACGCTGGTGCAGCCCGGCGAGCAGGTGCGCATCGAGGCGCGCCAGGTGCTGGCGACGATCTCCGACGCGTTCGGCTACGGGCAGACGAACTTCTGAATGCGATTGTTGTCGGTATCGGTCACGTAGACAGCTCCGCCGCTTCCGATCGCGACACCGCGGGGCGTGTTGAACTGCCCCGGGTCCACGCCGAAGCCACCGATCTGCGTGATGAACGTGCCGAGCGAGTCGAAGACCTGGATGCGGTGGTTCGACGAGTCGGCCACATACAGACGTCCCAGGCCGTCGATGTGGAGCCCGCGGGGGGCCCTGAACTGGCCGACACCGCTGCCCAGGCCGCCGAAGGAGCGCAGGAACCCGCCGTCGAGCGTGAACACTTCGATGCGACTGTTGCCCGAGTCGGCGACGAACACGCGAATGCCGTCGGTCGCCACGCCGTAGGGTGCGTTGAACTGGCCCGGGCCACCGCCGAATCCGCCCCAGGAGCGGACGAAGATGCCGTCGCCGGTGAACTGCTGGATACGGTTGTTGAAGTTGTCCGCGACGTACACGTCGCCGTTCGGGCTCACGGCCACACCCTGTGGCTGGTTGAACTGACTGTTGCCGACGCCGAACGCTCCCCACGAGGCCTCGAAGACGCCGCCCGCGCCGAAACGCTGTATGCGGTGGTTGCTGCGGTCGCTCACATAGAGGCTTCCATTGGGGCCAACCGCGACCTCGCGCGGGCGGTCGAACTCGCCGCCGCCCTGGCCGATGCTTCCCCAGCGCGTGATGTGCACACCGTTGGGGTCGGATAGCTGAACGCGATTGTTCTGGCTGTCGACGACGTAGACGCCCGCGGCCGTGGTTGCGATGCCGCGCGGGCGTGAGAACTGACCCGCCGCGATGCCCGTAGTACCGAATGCCAGGTCGAATGTGTCGCATACGACGGCGGGGAGCGTCATCGTCACCGGGAACATCGTCGTGGTCACGGGTTGTAGCGTCGTCGTGACCGGAAGCATCGTCGTGATCACGGACTGCAGCGTCGTCGATACCAGCGGCAGTGTCGTGCTCACGGGGAGGAGCGTTGTCGTGACGGGAAGCATCGTTGTGGTCACGGGCTGCAGTATCGTCGTGACGGGTTGCAGGGTTGTGGTCACGGGCTGCAGTGTCGTCGTGACGGGCTGCAAGGTCGTGGTCACGGGCTGCAGTGTCGTCGTCGCGAGCGTCGTTGTCGTGGTGGTGATGGGACACTCGCAGGCGATGGAGAGGTCGAGACCCGTCGAGATCTGGAGTATGCGCAACGAATCGGTGGCCGTCACTTTGCAGCTCGAGTCGATGTCGCAGACGCGCACCGAGCACTGCGCTACGCCGATGGCCGCCTGAAGGACGAACAGGGCATCGGAAGCCGTCACCCGTGGACCGTTGCTGATGGGGTGGCCGCAGTCGCCAACGGCGGCGATGGCCGGCTGCGAAACGGTCAGCACGATGGCGGCGGCGCCAAGGACCGACGGGCGGAGGAGGGCGCGCAAGCCGGAGGTGCGACGCTGAGGTCTATCTCTGCCTTTGCTTCCCGTGCGCATGGACCGGCGGGCCTAACGGCGGCTCGCCCCTACCGAACATCTAGCAAGATCTTTTCCACCTTGGACCGATGGGGAACCGCCTCATGAAGGTGGGTAGCGGACATCCGTGCGTGTGTTC
>SPBQ01000549.1 GCA_004525875.1 Myxococcales bacterium | reverse complement strand
GCAGCCGGCTGACCGGAATCCCGGTCCACCGGGCGACGACTTCCGCAATGTCTTCCTCGTCCACCTCCTCCTTGATGAGTCGCGCCGAGCCGTCGGCCGAGGCAAGTCGTGCCTCTTCCTCGTGCAGGACACGCTCAAGCTCGTTCATCGTGCCATACTTCAGCTCGGCGGCGCGATTGAGGTCATAGTCTCTTTCGGCGCGTTCGATTTCGGTGCGAGTGGTCTCGATCTTCTCGCGCAGCTCGCGCAGTGAGGTCACAGCACCCTTTTCGCTGTCCCAGCGGGCACGCAGGCTATCCGCGTGCTCACGAAGCTCGGCGAGCTCCTTTTCGAGCTTGGCCAACCGGTCACGCGAGGCGACATCGGTTTCCTTCTTCAATGCCTCGCGCTCGATCTCGAGTTTCATCACACGACGCGACACCTCGTCGAGCTCGGCGGGCATCGAGTCGATCTCTGTACGCAGCTTGGCGCCGGCCTCGTCGACGAGATCGATCGCCTTGTCAGGGAGGAAGCGGTCACTGATGTAGCGGTGGGAGAGCACCGCCGCGGAGACCAGGGCGGCATCTTTGATGCGTACCCCATGGTGTACCTCGTATCGTTCGCGCAGGCCGCGGAGAATGGAAATCGTGTCTTCCACCGAGGGCTGATCGACCATCACGGGTTGAAAGCGTCGCTCGAGCGCCGCGTCCTTCTCGACGTGCTTGCGGTACTCCGCCAGTGTCGTGGCCCCGATGCAATGTAGCTCACCACGGGCGAGCATGGGCTTCAGGAGGTTGCCGGCATCCATTGCACCTTCTGCGGCGCCGGCCCCGACGACGGTGTGGAGCTCGTCGATGAAGAGAATCACCTCGCCGGAGGCGTCCTGCACCTCCTTCAACACGGCCTTCAGACGTTCTTCGAACTCGCCCCGGAACTTGGCGCCGGCGATGAGGGCACCCATGTCGAGTGTGATCAGACGGCGGTTCTTGAGCCCTTCGGGAACGTCTTGATTGACGATGCGCTGCGCCAGGCCTTCGGCGATGGCCGTCTTGCCGACCCCCGGTTCGCCAATGAGGACGGGATTGTTCTTGGTCCTGCGCGAAAGGACCTGAATGGTGCGACGGATCTCGTCGTCGCGCCCGATCACCGGGTCGAGCTTGCCCAGCGATGCAAGCTGGGTCAGATCTCGCCCGTACTTCTCGAGCGCCTGATAGCTCCCCTCCGGATTCTGATTGGTGACTCTGTGGCTTCCGCGGATCTTTCGCAGCGCCGTGAGAAGCTTCTCGCGCGTGACGTCATTCTCGCTAAACACCCGCCCGACCGCTCCTGCGTCGGCCGCCATGGCGAGCACGAGATGTTCGACGCTGACGTACTCGTCGCTCAGGCCCTTTGCTTCCTCTTCCGCCAGGGCGAGAAGCTGACTGAGGCGTTGCGTCAGGAAGATCTGGTCGGGCCGGGCGGCCGGCCCGGAAACTTGCGGCGTCGCGTCTAGCGCGCGCTGCAGGGCGGTCTCAATCGTGTTCCGGGAGACGTCCGCCGCCTGTAACAGCGAGCCAGTGATGCCGTCGCTTTGATCGAGGAGAGCACGCAGCAGATGTTCGACGTCGACGCCTTGATGGCTCTTGCGAGAGGCGAGGTCTTGCGCAGCTCGCAACGCTTCTTGGGCTCTTTCCGTGAATCGATTGATGTCCATGAGTGCTCCTTTACGGAGTTCGTTCCGTTGCGCCGATAGGCAAGAAGGTAAGCACGATATTACGTTGTGCAACCGGTCTGCGAGGGGTGATCCGGGCCGGGAGCTGCGTTGACAAAGGGCAAGCAATCGCTACTCTCTCCCCGCCGCGTCGACTTCTTCGCTGACCCTGAGGAAGAGACGAAGGAGCGTTCATGAGGAGCGAAGAATGACTGACGAGAAAGACCGATTCGGTGACAAGCTGAGGGATCTGGAGAAGGGACGCGAGGACCAGTACTTCGCTCAGCAGGATCGTAAGCTCATCGAGAGAATGCACGCCCGGCAGGAGGCCGCTAAAGAGGCGGCGCAACGGCATCCGGGTTACATGAGATGTCCGAAGTGCGGCCAAGAGCTAACCGAACAGGCAACCGAGGGCGTGCTGGTC
>SPBQ01000496.1 GCA_004525875.1 Myxococcales bacterium | reverse complement strand
GCCGAGCTCGTCGGGCAGCTCGACGTCCGACAGGCCGAGCAGAACCTCGCCAGCACGGAATCGACGATCCCGCAGCTGCGCATCGCGATGATCGGCGCGCTCAACCGGCTGGCCGTTCTGCTCGGCGTCGTACCGGGAGCACTGGCCGACGAGCTCGGGGGCGACGCACCGATCCCGCAGGGAGAAGACCCCGTCAACGCCGGCGTGCCCGCCGACATGCTGCGTCAGCGCCCCGACGTTCGCGCCGCGGAACGCCAGCTGGCCGCGCAGACCGCCCTCATCGGTGTCGCAACGGCGGACCTCTACCCGCGCTTCACGCTGAGCGGCGTGTTCGCGTTCGAAGGGGCGAGCGCGCAGATCTTCCAGCCGAATGGCATCACGTGGGGCTTCGGGCCGCAGTTTCGCTGGAACATCTTCGACGGCGGTCGCATTCGCAGCACCATCAAGGTTGAGGATGCGCGCACCGACCAGGCGCTCTCGACCTACGAGCAGACCGTCCTGCTGGCCCTCGAGGACGTCGAGAACTCGATGGTCTCCTACCAGCAGGAGAAGATCCGGCGCGATGCCTTGCACCGCTCCGTCGTCGCGGCACGAAAAGCGGTCGACCTGGTCGACACGCTTTACCGCACCGGCCTGGTCGACTTCCAGAACGTCCTCGACACCCAGCGTACGCAGTTCGTCGAGGAAGACCGTCTGGTGCAAAGCGAGGGGTTCGTAACGCAGAACCTCATCGGCATCTACCGCGCGCTCGGAGGCGGCTGGGAACCGCCGCCCTCATCCACGACCGAGACGCTCGCGGCTGAAGACGAAGAGGCGGTCACCGCCAGCAACGGGTCCTGAGCACCGCACCCTGCGGGTTGCCTGGGACCGAACAAGGGATATCCTGCCGGCCTGATTTCAGGAGGAACGGCATGCGATTCGACTTTATCGTGTTCGCGCTCGCGGTGATCTCTCTGGCTGTAGCTCCGTCGCCGGCAGCCGGCGTCTACATCTATCCGCAAAAAGGCCAGAGCCAGGAGCAGCAGGACAAGGACAAGGCCGAGTGTAACCGCTGGGCGATCGAGCAGAGCGGTTACGATCCCACCAAGCAGACCGCAGCGCCGCAGACGGCAGGGGCTGTGGGCGGCGCTGCACGCGGTGCCGCCGTCGGCGCGATCGGAGGCGCCATCGCGGGCGACGCCGGCAAGGGCGCGGCCATCGGAGCGGCCACGGGCGCAGCCGCGGGCGGAGTCCGTCGGCGCCGAACCGAGAACGCCCACGACAGTCAGCAGGCGGCCGGCAACGCCGAGTACGACAAGGCGCTCGGGGCCTGCCTGTCGGGGCGCGGCTACACGGTCCAGTAAGGAGGGGGCGTGACGAAACGCGCTCGCCCCGCTCTCGCTGACTTCGCGGACCGCTTTCTGCTCTTCGGGGCCTGCACCGCACGCTGACTGGCGCGACGTCGGGTCCATGACCACGCGCGATGTCACTTGGGCGACACCGATACTTTGATCCCCCCGGCCGGCCGGGCTAGTCGGCCGACGGCGTCGGGATCTGCCGAGGGGGATCATGGGTAGCGTTGCAGATAGCAGGCGGCGGTTTCTCGCCAGGGCTCCGGCGGTGGCGATGATGGCCGGGCTCGCAGCGAGCTACGGAACGTTGCTCGCCTACTTCGGCCGCTTCCTCTTCCCCGCCAGCGGCCGGCAAGAGGAGTGGCTGTTCGTCACCCGCGTGGGGGGCATCGCGCGCGGGCAGACGGTCCTCTACAAGACGCCGGCGGGAGAAACCGTCAACGTCACCCGCCGCGGAGCTGCGGGTACGTCCGAGGACTTCGTGGCTCTCTCCAGCGTCTGTCCCCATCTCGGCTGTCAGGTGCACTGGGAAGCGCAGAACAATCGCTACTTCTGTCCGTGTCACAATGGCGTGTTCCAGCCCGATGGCATCGCGATCGGTGGGCCGCCGGCCGAGGCCGGGCAGTCGTTGTCAGCCTATCCGCTCGAGGTGCGTGACGGGCTTCTCTACATCCGTGTGCCGACCGAGAAGCTCTCGGTGGGAGCCCGGGCCGAGCCGCGTGGCAAGCGCGGCGCGGTGATCGAGATCGCTGGCGGCGGACCGGGGCATGATCCGTGCCTGGGGTCGACGTTCGGGCGCGAGGAGGCCTGAGGTGGGACGTCTCGCAGCGTGGATCGGAGAACGGATCCCGATCTCCGGTGAGGACTTGCGCGAGCTCACCAATGAGCCCGTACCCAATCACCTGCGGCGCTGGTGGTACTGCCTCGGCGGCACCGCTGCATATTTGTTCATCGTCCAGATCGCGACCGGCATCCTGCTGGCCGTTTATTACGAGCCGTCACCACGGACTGCCTACGAGTCGATCGCCTACATTACCAACGAAGTGTCATACGGGTGGTACGTACGCAGCCTTCACAAGTGGGGCGCGACGTTCATGATCACCGCCGTCGTTTTGCATCAGATGCGCGTGTTCTTCACCGGCGCCTACCGCCACCCGCGCCAGCTCAACTGGTGCATCGGCGTGCTGCTGCTCGCCTGCACGCTCGGCTTCGGGTTCACGGGCTACTCGCTCGTCTACGAGCAGATGTCGTTCTGGGGCGCCACGGTGGCCACCAATCTCGTCGAGGCCATGCCGCTCGTCGGACACGCCGCCGCCACCTTGATGCGCGG
>SPBQ01000335.1 GCA_004525875.1 Myxococcales bacterium | reverse complement strand
TGCGTGCGCGCGGAGGCGATCGCTCGTGCGCTGATTGACGACGACGTACGGGCCCTGCTGGCAGTGCGCGGCGGGTTTGGATCGGCCCGACTCCACGCCGATCTCTCGCTCGCCGATCTCCGCGATCGACCGAAGATCGTCGTCGGGTTCAGCGATGTGAGCGTCCTGCTGAGTCGGATCGTCCAGGAGGCCGGCATCGTCTGCTATCACGGCCCGATGGTGGCCGCCGACCTTCCGCGGCTCGACGATGCTCGGCGCGAACGGTTCCGCCGATTCCTGTTCGGGGAGTCGGGCTGGTGGGACGGCGACGTCGCCCAGGTCTGGCGAACGGGCGAGGCCAGCGCGCCGCTTGTTGGGGGCTGCCTGTCCGTGCTCGTGACGACGCTCGGGACACCCTACGAGATTCGTACCGAGGGGACCATTCTTTTTCTCGAGGACGTCGCCGAGAAGCCCTACCGCATTGATCGTATGCTGACGCACATGAAGCACGCCGGTAAGCTCGACGGGATCGAGGGGCTCGTCCTCGGACCCATGCTCGACTGTGACGGCGGCGAGGGCCCCGCCGTTCTCCGCGAGATCGTGATGGACGCGATCGGCGACGCCGACGTGCCGGTCGCCTACGGGCTCGATGCCGGTCATGGTGCCGGCAACGTCGTGCTGCCGCTCGGGTGCCGCGTGCGCCTCGACGGCGGGAAACGCCGTGTCGACCTCGTCGAGCCCGCTCTGGGCCGGCCACCAGCCGTGGTGCGGGACGCATGAGCTTCTCCGGGCACCGGTTGCCGGGCGGGTCCCCAAACGACCTTCAGCGTGTGGTTGCTGCGGCCGTGACGCGCGCCGCCCAGGCCGATGCCGTCGCGCCCGCAGTCGGTGTCCTCGTCGGCGCGGGCAACGATGTCCTCGTAGCGGTCGCCGACGGTGTGCTCGCCGACGACCGCTCGCGCTGTGCGACGATCGACACCGTGTTCGATCTTTCCTCACTGACGAAGCCGCTCGTGACGGCGGCGTCGATCCTGCTGCTGATCGCCGACGGTTGCCTACGCATGGAAACACCGGCGTGCGAGATCGTTCCGGAATTGCTTCCCGACGACCCCCAGCGGCGGACGGCTGTGACCGTGCGCCGCCTGCTCACGCACTGCTCGGGGCTGCCGGCCCATGACCGCTTCTGGGAGCGCGTCGCGGCGGCCGACGCGGGCACACGTCGTGGCTACGCGAGCGTGGTCGAGCAGGTCGTTCGCACGCCACTGGCGGCGTCCCCCGGCTCGTCGGCGGTGTACAGCGACCTCGGCTTCATCCTGCTCGGCGAGATCGTCGAGCGCCTCAGTGGCAGGGCCCTCGACGTGTTCGCGCAAGAGCGGATCGTTACGCCCCTCGCAGTCGACTCGGTCGGATTTCGCCCGCGCGCAGGCTCAGCGGTGTACGACACCGATCTCGTCGCGCCTTGCGGGCCGTGCCAGTGGCGCGGCGTGGACGCCGTGCGTGGCGAGGTGCAGGACGAGAACGCATGGGCGATGGGGGGTGTGGCCGGTCATGCGGGTCTGTTCGGCGATCTTCTCGGCGTGCACACGCTGGTCGCCGAGTGGGTCGAGGCGTACCACGACCGTGGGCGCGTTCTGGATGGTGAGCTGGTACGCGCGTTCTGGACGCCGAGCGCCGAGCCGGCGGGGACGACATGGGCGCATGGTTGGGACACGCCGTCGCTGGGAATCTCGACGGCCGGTACGCTGATCGGCCGACCCGCCCTGGGCCACCTCGGCTTCACGGGAACCTCGACTTGGATTGATCTCCGGCGCGGCATAGACGTCATCGTGCTGACGAACCGCATCCACCCGGACCGGCAGAGCATGGCCATCCGCGAGTTCCGTCCGCAGATCCACGATCTGATCTTCGGCTGCCTGGGGATGGACGGAGCGGGGATCAGCGCCGGTCCCTCCGGATCCCAGAGTTGACAGCCACTCGCATGCATATTCACCTCGTAGCGATCTGCGGTGTTGGCATGGCCCCACTAGCGGTCATGCTTCAGCGAGCGGGGCACCGCGTGACGGGCTCGGACAAGGCCGCCTTCCCTCCCATGAGCACGGTACTCGCCGATGCCGGCATCGAGATCCAGGCGGGATTCGACGCCACCCATCTGGACCCCGCGCCCGACCTGGTGATCATCGGCAATGCCGTTCCGAGGACGAATGCGGAGGCCGTGGAGTGCGAGCGTCTCGGGCTCGATCCCATGTCCTTGCCGCGGGCGGTGTCCAAGTTCTTTCTTGCCGACTGCCGGAGTCTCGTCATCGCTGGCACGCACGGCAAGACGACCACGACCGGCATGCTGGCTACCGCGCTCGAGGCGGCCGGTCTCGACCCGGGCTATCTGATCGGTGGCCTGGTTCGGGACCTGGGATCGTTCGCGCGCGCCGCGAAAGAAGGTGGCTACTTTGCTATCGAGGGCGACGAGTACGACTCGGCCTACTTCGACAAACGTCCCAAGTTCCTCCACTACCGACCGTCGGCGGCAGTCATCACGAGCGTCGAGTTCGACCATGCTGACATCTATCGCGATCTCGATCACGTCAAGTCATCGTTCGCCGAGCTCGCGACGCTGATCCCGGCCGGTGCGCCGCTGATTGTCTACGGCGACTGTGCCAACGCTAGGTCGGCGGTCGAGGGCGTCGGGCCCGGTGATCTCGTGTTCTACGGGCTCGGCGAGCACAACGCCTGGCGCCCGGCGCTGGTCCGGACCGAGGACGGCATCACGCGCGTCCTCCTCGAGTATGGCGGCCGGCCCGAAGCCGAACTGCGCATGCATCTGTCCGGTGCGATGAACGCGCTCAATGCCACCGCCGTGTACGCGCTGTGCCGGGCGCTCGGTGTCGATGGCCGCGCGGCCGCCGAGGGGCTCTCGAGCTATCATGGACCCGCGCGCCGGCAGGAGATCGTCGGCGAGGCTCGCGGCGTGACCGTCATCGACGACTTCGCGCATCACCCGACAGCGGTGGCTTCCACACTTTGCGCTCTCGCAGATCGTTTCCCCGGTCGTCCGCTGCGCGCCGTCTTCGAGCCGCGTTCGAACACCAGTCGACGAGCGATCTTCCAGGACCGCTACGCCGAGGCGCTCGCGAACGCGGATCGGATCGCGGTGAGCGCCGTGTTCGCCAAGGCCAACGACCCGCTCTCCGCCGACGAGATGCTATCGACGGCGAAGCTCGTCGACGATCTCGAGAGCCGCGGCAGGGTCGCGTGGTCCGCCGACGGCCCCGATGCCATCATAGAGCGTCTCGCCGCCGAGCTCGACGACGGCGAAGTGGTTGTGTGCATGTCGAACGGGGAGTTCGGGAACCTACCGCGCCGTCTGCTCGGAGCCCTTGGAACCGTCTGAGAGGAGGGCCCCGTGCTCGCCGTACAGGCGGCGGTAGTTCCGGTAGTTGCGCAGGATTTTCTTCATGTAGTTGCGAGTCTCGCGGTAGGAGATCTGCTCGATGAACTCGTCCTCGTCGAGGCCGGCGAGGCGCTCTTTCCATCGATCGGCGGCCCGCTCGCCGGCGTTGTAACGCGCGAGTACGAGCACGTCACTGCCATCGAAGCGCGTGCTGAGCGTTTTCAGGTAGGCGATACCGAGCCGGATGTTGGTCTTGGGCTGGAACAGGTCGTCGAGCTCGACGGAATCGATGCCGGCGACCGGCGCCATGCGCTGGGCGGTTGGCAGAAGTAGCTGCATCAGACCATAGGCCCTGGCGGGCGACACGGCCCACGGATCGAAGAGGGACTCCTGCCGGATGAGGCTGTAGACCAGGAACGGGTCGATTCCCATGTCGAGGGCCTTCCCCATGACGATGTCCTCGAATGCGTGCGGGTACAGGAACGGGTAGAGTTCGTCCTCTTCCAGCACGCCGCGGCGGTACAGGGTCAGAGACGTCCGTAGCGCGAGATCGTAGGCGC
>SPBQ01000205.1 GCA_004525875.1 Myxococcales bacterium | reverse complement strand
CGTGATCGGCACGGCGCCCGGCGACCGTACGGTGCTACGTTCCAGCGCCGTGCTCGACGAACGGGTGGGTCGCGCCTGGCAGCCGTTCGTCGTCACGCCACTCGACCTGCGTGCGACGATGTTCCTTCCCGAGGAGCATCTCGCGCTGACGCGCAACGCGGTGTTCCGCGATAACGTTCTTTACTGGCTACTGGAGGCTCCGCGGTGAGGATCCGGCGATGGGCGCGCATCGGGCTCACCGTGCTCCCTGTGACCGTTGGCGTGGCGATCTCGGCGTGCGCGAGCTCCGTTGTCACCGTCGTCGGTGCACCGGTCGCGCCGCAGGCGTGTCCGGGGAGTTCACGCGTGACCCACTCCACCTATCTCGTGGGCCGCCGGCGCCCGGAAGCTTCCCGAGGGGGGCTCCACGGAGCTCAAGGAGCCGGTTCTCGTCGCATTGCACTCGGACGTGGGGGCCATGTCGCGGTCACTCGGGCCGGACCATGTCGTCGTCGCTTACCTGGGCGACAACGTCTACTGGGATGGGCTGGCCCAGCGCGAGTTCCTCGAGCGCTACGCCCCGCGCGTCACGAGCATGCCGGCGGCGGGCTGTGCCGGCCCGGACAGCCTCGACGTCGGCGACGGCCTGCGTCTGGTCTTCATCGACGTCATCGGCTTCGGTCATCTGGCCACGCACCCGGACGTGCATCGACAGCACTGTCCCGACCGCGATCTGACCGGCGCCTACCTCGATCTCGCGGCCGAGTTCGACCATCCCGACGGCCGGCACATGGCACTGATCATGCACCATCCGCTGATCACCGCCGGCCCCCATGGTGGTCACTACACATGGAAGCAACACATCTTTCCGCTCACCGACTTTGCGTCGTGGCTGTGGGTGCCGCTGCCGGTGATCGGCTCGGTGTACCCGATCTCACGACAGCTCGGCGTATCGGGCACCGATGCCTCGAACCCGTGGTATGCGCGTACGGTGTCGACGGTGTACCGGGCGTCGCGACCGCTGGTTCCGTCGCTCTACGTCGGTGGTCACGACCATGGCTTGCAGGTCCATCGAGATCTCGCTGGCACTTACTACCTGGTGAGTGGCGCCGGCAGCACGAAGAAGGTCGACCGGGTGGAAAGGATGGACACGTTGATGCTCGGCGCCGCTCGGCCGGGTTTCATGCGGCTCGACCTGCGCGAGAACGAGGCGCTCGAGTTGATGGTCTATGCCGTCGACGGCGACGGCGAACCGGAGCGTATCTTCCGTCATTGCCTCGCCGAGGGGGCGTGGGTGCCGCGGCTACCGCGTGAGGCGGCGCCACGGCAGCGGGCCTTGCGGGCAAGTGCGGGTAGCTGGGGTAGCGCCGCGTCAGACGGCGAGGCGCCCGACGTGGCGCGCGCGGAGGTGGCCGGCGCGGTGCATCCAGACGATCGTGTCGCGGAGCGTCTCGGCAGGGTCGCGGAAATCGATTCCCAGCTCGGCACACGTTTTCGAGCTGTCGGCGGGCGCCCACTGCGTGGCGAACGCCATCCCTTCCTTCGTCATCGGAAAATCGAAGTCGACGAAGCGCTTGGCGACGTCGCAGACCCGACCGCCGAGCCGCATCGACCAACCGGGCAGGGGGACGCGGCGCAGCCGTGCTCCGCTAACGCGCGTCAGGAGCTCCCCGAGCTCGGGCCAGGAGAAGTAGTGGCCGCCGACCAGGTAACGACCCGAGGTGCCCCGCCGCTCGATCAGTCGGGTGTGAACGCGGGCCACGTCACGGACGTCGACGGCCTGAAATCCGCTCGAGGTCAGCGGAAACACATCCTTCATCAGCGTGACGATGGCTCTGTTGCTGCCGCTGATGCCCGGATCGTCGGGCCCGATGACGGCCGTGGGATAGGTCGTGAGGATCGGGGCGCCGGCGGCCTGTAGCTCGCGAACGTAGTTCTCGGACTGCGATTTGGACCGAGCGTAAGCGTTCTCGCCCTCGATCACCGGCGAGTCGGGTGCGACCGCCACCATCGGTTGAAATAGTGCGCCGACGCTCGAGACGAAGACGATCGGATCGAGCCCCGCATCGGCGGCCTGGCCGACGATGTTCTTCACGCCCGCCAGATTCGTCGCCAGCACCTCGCCGGCGCGATGGCGTTCGAGCGCGACCACGCCGGCTGTGTGCACCACCGCGTCGCAGCCCTGGAGCGCCTCGCGACACGCCGCGGCGTCGGTGACGTCGCCGACCGCGTGCTCGGGCAGGTCGAGGCCCTGGACGCGGAGCACGCGCCGGGCCTTTTGCGGGTCGCGCACGAACAGGCGCAGCTCGTAGCCCGCCGCTGCAAGTGCCGCGGCCGTGTGCGAGCCCACGAAACCCGTCGATCCTGTCACCAGCACGCGCATTCTACCGCTCAAGTTAACCGCCGCACCGAGGCTAATCGATCCGCGCGCGTGCGTCTATTCCGTCGACGCGCAACAATCCGCCCATGACGAAAGAGCAGGGATGGGGCATCAAAGACATGCCGGATCTGTCGGCCAAGACGATCCTCGTGACGGGCGCCAACAGCGGGCTCGGCTTCCAGGCGACGCAGGCGTTCGCGGCAAAGGGGGCGCACGTGGTCATGGCTTGCCGTGACACGGAGCGTGGAGAGATTGCGGCCGAGGGCGTTCGCAACTACGCACCCGAGGCGTCGGTCGAGGTCGAGCAGCTCGACCTGGCCAGCCTCGAGTCGGTCCGCGTGTTCGCCAGGACTTTCCTCGAGGCGCACTCGCGTCTGGACGTCCTATGCAACAACGCCGGCATCATGGCCATCCCGAAACGGCTCACGGCCGACGGCTTCGAGATGCAGTTCGGCACCAATCATCTCGGCCACTTCGCGCTCACGGGCTTGCTCTTCGCGCGGCTGGCCGAGACGACGGGCGGGCGTGTCGTCACGCTCAGCAGCAGCGCGCACTCGTTCGGCAAGATTCGCTTCGACGACTTGCAGTGGAAGAGCGGTTACCGCCAGTGGCCGGCCTACGGGCAGAGCAAGCTGGCCAATCTCCTCTTCGCCCTCGAGCTCGACCGGCGCCTCCGGCGCGCGAGTATCGATCTCAAGAGCGTCGGGTGTCATCCGGGCTACGCCGCGACGAACCTCCAGTACGCGAATGCCCGCATGACGGGTTCGAGCATGATGGAATCCTTCTGGAAGGTGACGAACGACCTGCTCGCGCAGAGTCCGGAGATGGGCTCCCTGCCGACGCTGTACGCGGCTACCGCGCCCGACGTCGAAGGCGGCGACTACATCGGCCCCGATGGCTGGCAGCAATGGTGGGGCTATCCGACCAAGGTCACGTGCGCCGGCCGCGCCCGCGACGAAGCCACGGCCGACCATCTGTGGGAGGTCTCCGAGCAGCTAACGGGCGTGAAGTATCCGTAGCGGGGCGCGGCCGATGCTCGCTCGAGACTCAGCGGGTCAGACCGAGGATCCGAACGGTCTCGGCGGCGCTCGCGATTGGTCTGCCAACCTCGGCCGCAAGCGCCACCGCTTCACGGACGAGCTCGACATTCGCCGGCTGGCGCTCGGGATCGAAGTGTTCCTCGAGGCCGACATGAAGGTGGCCTCCGCGCTCGAGCGCCAGCCGCGCGACCGGAGTCTTCATGAGGTCGCCGCCCCAGACCGAGACCGACCACGGGATGTCGGTGCCTGTCAGCAGATCGAGGTACGCCTCGAGGGCGCTCTGGGTCGGTCGCAGACCGAAGCTAACCCCGGGGGTGGTCGCGAACACGCCGTAGTCGCCGCCGAAGTAGAGCTTGGCCATCGCGCCGGCCGGCAAGCGGCTCGCGTGGTAGTAGGAGAGGACAGTTCTGAGGAAGCCCGGCTCGTAGATCGCCATCGCCGGCCCCATCCGCAGCCGTTCGCACAACTCCATGCCGGCGCGAATCGAGTCGTACGAGTTTGCGTAGACGATGCCGGTCGGGAGTCCGGAGGCATCCGGCCCACCGAGGTTCACCGACCCGGGGTCGACTGGACACATGGTGAGTGGGATTGCGCGGTGAAGCGGCTCGATGTGGTCGAGCCCGATGGTGCCGTCGGTCTTGAAGAAGAGCGTTGGGTACCAGAGTGCGTCGGGACAGGTATCGAGCACCGGCCGCCACTGGGCGACATACTCCTCGGCGATCTCGCGGGGATCCTCGATCATCGACGTGTTGTGCGAATGCGCGATGGTCGCACCGGCCTCGAAGCAGGCGATCGCGTCGGCTGACACTTCGGCGGGCGCGCGCGGAACGTTGGGGTTCTTCTGCTTCGACGTCACGCCGTTGAGTGCGACCTCGATGATGACGGACACGTCGCTACGGTGGCTCATTCCGTCGATCTCAATCGGTCGCCGCCGGGGCGAGCAGCGGCCAGGGCCGCGCGCGCTCGAGCGCGCGCGCCGCTGCCAGCACGCGCAGGTCGCTGTGCCGACGCCCGACGATCTGCAGACCCACCGGTGCACCCCCCGACATGCCCGCCGGTACCGAGATGGCCGGATGACCGCTGACGTTGAAGAGATAAGTCTGGAGCACGCCGCCGAGCGGTCCCAGGGGGCGGCCCTCGACTTGCGTCGGCATGGGGCCTTCGGCCGCGAACGCGGGCACCGGCGTGGTCGGCATCATCAACAGATCCACGCGTTCGAAGACGTCGGCCAGCGCCTGCACCACCGAGTCGCGCACCAGGGCCGCTCGCGCGTAGTCCGGTGTCGCGAGTCCCTTGGTCAGCTCGAACATGAGCCTGCTCAGGTCATTCACGTCGCCGGCGCGCTCAGGTAGGAAGGGATCGTAGGTGGTGTGCGTGTCGGGGCCGGCCAGCGTGATCCAGGCCTCGGCGGGGTCGGGCAGAACGACGTCGATGCCGACGTTCGTCAGCGACGTGGCGTCGGCCAGAGCCTCGGCCGCGTGGCGTGCGACCATCGCTACTCCAGCGTCGCAATCGCCGATGCCGAGGTCGACGGTCCATGCGAAGCGAGTGCCGGCCAGCCCCAGAAGATCGATACTCTCCTCGAAGGAGATGCCGGGGTGGGGGAGCGACAGCGGGTCGCGCTCCTCGGGACCGACCGTACAGTCGAGGCAGCGTGCGGTGTCGGCTACCGTGCGAGTGATCACGCCGTAGCATCGCAGGTTCGGGAAGCCGACG
>SPBQ01000532.1 GCA_004525875.1 Myxococcales bacterium | reverse complement strand
GGGGAGCTGAGAGGAGGCCGAGATGACGCTCACGAAACGCCAGAAGGAGATCCTCGATTTCATCGAGGCGGGAATTCGCGAGAACGGCTACGCCCCCACGCTCGAGGAGATCGGGGGGCACTTCAAGCTGCGCTCGCTGGCAACCGTCCACAAGCACGTCTCGAACCTGGAGGCGAAGGGTCTCATCAAACGACGCTGGAACCACAGCCGCGCCATCGAGCTCGTGGAGAGCCGCCGCAAGCCGCGCGGCGTCTCGCTTCCGCTTCTCGGCCGCGTCGCCGCCGGAGCACCGATCGAGGCAATCGAGGGCAACGACACGATCGACGTGCCCGAGAGCTTCGTCCGGTCTCGCGACACGTACGTGCTGAGGGTCGTCGGCGACTCGATGATCGATGAAGGCATCCTCGACGGAGACCTGGTCGTCGTCGAGGATAAGCCGGACCCGCACAACGGCGAGATGGTCGTGGCCAGCATCGATGGCGAGGCCACCGTCAAGCGATTCTACCGCGAGGCGCGCGGCCATATCCGCTTGCAGCCCGCCAACGCCAACTACGAGCCCATCATCGTGCACGATCGCGACCTGCAGATCCGCGGCGTGGTCACGGCTGTGCTGCGGCGCTACTTCTGATTGCAGCGCCGTCGCCCCGCTCGATGCTCGCCGCTCGATGGAAACGGCCCGGGGACAGCTTGCGACTGGCCGTCTACATCCATTTCCCGTACTGCATCCACAAGTGTCCGTACTGTGATTTCAACACTTACGCCGTTCGCAGCTTCCCCGAGCAACGATACGCCGACGCGCTGAAGCGCGAGATCTCCTTCGCCGCCGCGGAGCACCCGTGGCGGGGACGTCCGATCGGCAGCGTCTTCTTCGGGGGCGGCACGCCCTCGCTGCTCAGCGCGAAGACCGTCGCCGACGTGCTCGAGCACCTCGCTACTCGTTTCGGCATCGAGCCAGACGCCGAGATCACGCTGGAGGCCAACCCCGGCAGCCTCGAGGGCGGCGGCGTGGAGCGTCTGGCCGGCTTTCGAGCGGGCGGCGTCAACCGATTGAGCTTCGGCGTACAGTCGTTCGATGCGCGCGTGCTCGAGACACTCGGTCGCATCCATGCTGCCGGCGACAGCGAGCGCGCGGTGGCGGCCGCCCGCGAAGCCGGCTTCGACAACGTGTCCTGCGACCTCATGTTCGCCGTGCCCCAGCAGACGCTCGCCGAGTGCGAACGAGACCTCGATCGGCTCATCGCGCTCGGTCCGGAGCACGTGTCCGCGTACAACCTGACCTACGAGCCCGGCACCCCGCTCACCGGCCTGCGCAACGCCGGCCGCGTGACCGCGGCCGACGAGGAAACTGAACGCGCCATGTACGAGGCAACGATCGACCGGCTCGCAGAGGCCGGCTACGAGCGCTACGAGATCTCGAACTTCGCACGTGCCGGAACGCGCGATCTCCGCTCCCGGCACAACCTCGCCTACTGGGAGTGGCGCGACTATCTAGGACTCGGCGCCGGCGCGCACGGATTCGCGGCTGCCGCGCCCTCCAACGCCAAGCGTGACGTCGACGACGCGGGCGTCTGGGGCCTGCGCTACGCGAACGTTCGACTGCCCGAGACCTACATGTCGGCCGCCGACGGCGCATGGGCAGCCTCGAGCGAGCGGCTCGATCGCGACATGGCGATGGCCGAGCTCATCATGCTGGGCCTGCGGCTGGCCGACGGGATCGACGAGGAACGCTTCGCTCGGTTGTTCGGCATCGGCTTCGTCGAGGCGGCGCCGGCGTGCGCGGGCCTCGAGTCGGGCGGACTGGTCGAACGCGCCGCGGGGCGGGTGCGCCTGACGCGCGCAGGCTTGATGCTGGGCGACGCCGTGATCGTTCGGCTGGCGGTGCGCTGAGGCTTGCGTGCCAGCGTCCGCGTTACCTAGTTTCTATTTCGCGGCACGCGATCGTTTCATTTTGGCGGCGCCTGCGCGCGTGGCGGAGTGCTCGGGCAGCACCGGGGCGTCGGCAAGTAACGGCGCGTCGCGGTCGCGATCGGAGATGATCGGCGTATCGATCGGCCAGTCGATGCCGACAGCGGGATCGTTCCAGCGGATTCCGTGTTCACAACCCGGCGCGTAATACTCGGTGCACGCGTACAGGAAGTCTGCACGCCCGCTGAGGACCGCGAAGCCGTGGGCGAAGCCCGCCGGTATCCAGACGACATGATGGTTGTCGGAGCTAAGCTCGACGGCCGCGTACCGACCGAACGTCGGCGAGCCGCG
>SPBQ01000544.1 GCA_004525875.1 Myxococcales bacterium | reverse complement strand
CTCGAGCAGCTCGACGCCGCGCGCGAGCCGGTCGTCGTCCCACCGCCCGGCCGGCGCAATGAGCGCCACGCGGTCGCCGGCGCGGAGGGGCGCGGGCCGAGCGATCATCTCGACTGACCGCCCGCCGGGTTTGAATCGGCGTTGCTCGGGGTCGTAAAGTGCTGAGTCATGGAATTCGGCGCGTTCCCCAATCTCGACTCGCTCGTCGCGGCCCTGGCCGAGGACCTCTGCGGCGGTGTCGATCACACCGTGACCGGAAACTCCGATATTGTAGCGGAGGTGGTCGGCGGGGCCATCCGGGAGAACTTCCGCATCGAGGAAGAGATCGATCGGGCCGCCGACAGCGCGCTAAAGCAGCTAGGCTCCGAGGTTTTCGGCATGGACAAGGGGAAACTGCTGGCAGGGATCCGCGAGCGGCTGGCCAAGCAGCGGGGATTCGTGCTGTGAAACGCCTCGGAGACGCCCGCCTCGAGGCCCTGGCCCTGGCCATAGTCGATCGCATCGCTTCGCATCCCCAGCTGAGCCTCGAGCATCGCGGGCGGGCCACGCAGACGGTCAGCAACCGGCTCCGGGCGGCGTTCCAGATCGACTCGGAACTCGACAGGGCGGCCCGCCAGCGCATTGCGTCGTTGAAACGCGACGTGCCCGAGGGCAGCCGGGAGTGGGATCTGCTCTACAGACAATACGTCACCGAGCTCACGCGCCGACGCTGAAGCTCGCTCGGCCTCCCTGAACGATTTTTCTCGCGCGGCTTCCTTGACAACCCAAGGACCGGCTTTATCTCGACGCTGTTTCGGCCCGTCAGCTCCGGGCTGGGTTCCGGCTCGGGTCACGTAGCTCCTCAGCTCACGCGACCTGCCAGTAGGCGGACCCGGCGTGGAGTAACGGGGCATCAACCCACGCACGGATACGGAGGCAACGCGTAAGCCATGAACATTCGTCCGCTCCAGGATCGGATCATCGTCAAGCGAGTCAACGAAGAGGAAAAGACGGCCGGGGGCATTATCATTCCCGACACCGCCAAGGAGAAGCCCCAGGAGGGCAAGGTCTTCGCCGTCGGCAAGGGCAAAGTCGGCGAGGACGGCAAGGTCCAGAAGCTGGACCTCAAGAAGGGCGACAAGGTGCTGTTCGGCAAGTACGCCGGCAGCGAGATCACCATGGACGGCACCGAGTACCTCATCATGCGCGAGGACGACGTCCTCGGCGTCATAGAGGCCTGACCGGGCCGCTTCGAAGCCCACTTACTGCAGAACCGTTTCTCAACAGGAGATCCCAGAAAATGGCGAAGATCGTAAACTTCAGTCAAGAAGCCCGCAATAAGCTGCTCCGCGGCGTAGAGCTGCTCGCAGACGCGGTGACCGTCACACTCGGCCCTCGCGGCCGCAACGTCGTCCTCGAAAAATCATGGGGCGCGCCGACCATCACAAAGGACGGCGTCTCGGTAGCCAAGGAGATCGAGCTCGAGGACAAGTTCGAGAACATGGGCGCGCAGATGGTGAAGGAGGTCGCATCGAAGACCTCCGACGTCGCCGGTGACGGCACCACCACGGCCACCGTTCTTGCCCGCGCCCTGTTCAGTGAGGGCGCCAAGATGGTCGCCGCCGGCCATGACCCCATGTCGCTCAAGCGCGGCATCGACAAAGGCGTCGAGTCGATCGTCGCCGAGCTCAAAAAGATGTCGAAGTCGACCAAGAGCCGCGAGGAGATCGCGCAGGTCTGCACCATCTCGGCGAACTCGGACACTACGATCGGCAACATCATCGCCGAGGCAATGGATAAGGTCGGCAAGGAAGGTGTCATCACCGTCGAGGAGAACAAGGCGCTCGAGACGACCCTGGAGGTCGTCGAGGGTATGCAGTTCGATCGCGGCTACCTCTCGCCGTACTTCGTCACCGACCCGGAGCGCATGACGGCTCAGCTCGAGGACGCGCTGATCCTCATTCACGAGAAGAAGATCTCGAACATGAAGGATCTGCTTCCGCTCCTCGAGGCCATTGCCAAGCAGGGACGACCGTTCATCATCGTCGCCGAAGACGTCGATGGCGAGGCGCTGGCCACCTTGGTCGTCAACAAGATCCGCGGCACGCTGAACTGCTGCGCGGTGAAGGCGCCCGGCTTCGGCGACCGTCGCTAGG
>SPBQ01000145.1 GCA_004525875.1 Myxococcales bacterium | reverse complement strand
GCGCCGTCGCCGAGGCACTGCCCGAGATCGTCCGGCCCGTTGATCGGGCCGCCGAGGAGCGCGGGACAGAACGCTCCGGGGAAGCCGAGATTCGACAATTTGAACGGATCGCTGCTGCCGTCGCCGGTGCATGTCTCGGACGACGCGCCATTGGGCGGGCAGTCGCTGTCGCTGAGGCAGGTCACCGAGGAGGAGATGGAGCACACGGTTCCGCATGACTTGGCGGCGGTGGTGGCGATCTTGGCGACGGCCTTGTCGATCTTGGCCTTGCCCTTTACGTCGGGGCAGGGCAGCGCGCCCTTGCCGGCGATTTCCGAATCGCGACACTTGGCAATCGTGCCGGCAGCGGTCTTCCAGACCTTGCCGACGGCCTTGGCGAGCTTGGCCTGACACTTCGATTCCGTGCCGTTGGTGGGTGCGGCCTCGGCGAGCGAGATAGTGATTCCGTGGAGCAGGATGCCGAGCGCGGCGAGAACGAGTGTCCGTCGCAGGTTGCGGGTCGTGGTGGTGCTCGCCGAGCAGGCCCGTCTGGTCATTGGCCGCCTCCCTTTTCCTGGCGGGGTCGCAGGCCGACCCCGATCAGCGCCGTCGGTATTCGCGGCTGCTCATCGTCTCTGGCGGTTCGGCGTGTCCCCCGACCGGGGAAATCTCGAGCTGTCGCGTGCTCGTTCTTGTTCGACGCCTGTCGATCCCCGGGCCGGGTTCCGGAAGCGGTCATAGAGAGCCCCCAGTACGCGGCTGTGCGTCCCCGCTTGTTTTCGGACAATGACCCGCTTGTCAATGTTCGGTCAAGGACAAACAATCCCCGAACCGTCGCCAGGGCGGCCGCTCACTTCAGGAGGAAGATCATGTTCCAACGCAACGCGTTGTCACGGCTGACCATTACGCTCACCGTCCTGTTTGCGATGCTGACCGCTCCGTTGGCGCAGGCGGCGTCGACCGCCGTGCGCGAGCCCCGCTGGGGCACTCCGCATGTCTACGCCGACACCGATCTGGAGATGGCCTACCAGGTCGGTCGTCAGGTTGCGCTCGATCGTCTGGTGCAGCTGATCCTGTTCGCACGGGCCGGCCGCGGCACGCTGTCGCAGGCATTCGGTCTGCTCGATCCGAGCTTCATCGACGACGATGTCGACGCGCGGCGCGAAGGCTACACGTCCTCCGAGCTGAACCAGATGTACGCGAACATGCCTCAGGCCGACGCCGACATGCTGCTCGAGTACTGCAAGGGCGTGAACGACGTTATCGAGGAGATATACGCGGGCAGCCTGCCCGAGCCGCTCGAGATCAACGTCCTGCGCACTCTTGGTCTGGGGGCCGACCTGTTCGGCAATGCCACCAACCTCTCCGATCAAGTCGATCCGTTCTATCTCCCGCCCGGGGGTGCTGATCCGGGCCGGCCGCTGGCCGGCTTTCAGTACACCCCCGAGATGGGGATCGCGATCGGGGTGATCCAGATCCGGCGCTTCGGGGCCGAGAGCTTCGGCGAGGACTCCCGGTTCGGTGAGCTGCAGGCGCTCATCGGCGTGCACGGAACGACGGCCGGCACGGAGATCTGGCGCGATCTGAACTTTCTCAACGATCCGCTGGCTCCGGTGACCGTGCCCGACGCCACCACGCCGGGCTTCGGCGGGCCGCTAGCGGCCGTCGATCAGGTCGAAGAGGATGCGATCGTTGACGCCTCCGACGCGGGCGTCGGCGCCCCCACCGACAAGGCAGAGCAGGCCGAGAAGGCCGTGGAGACCGGCGCGACCGATGCGGAACCGACGCTGGCCGAGTACGCCGCGCGCTTCCCCGCGCACGACTACCTCGCGGCCGCCGATGCACGCCGCGAGCGCTTCGAGGATCGCGAGGCGCGCGGCAAGAAGTGGGGCGCCTGGATGAAGCTCGGTAGCTACACCTGGATGATCGCCGCCAACCGTTCGGCCACGGGCAACCCGTGGATCGGGGGATTCCCGCAGATGGGCATCCAGACGCCGTCGATCATGCAGTTCACCGAGAATCGCTCGGGCGAGACGGTCCATGCCATGGGCATGCAGCTCGTCGGTGCGCCTCTGATGCTGATCGGCCACAACGACACCGTCGCCTACTCCTCCACCACGGCGCAGCTTCGTGTCGCCGACACGTTCTTCGAGGAGGTCGTTCTCGAGGACAGTGACGTGCTCCGCTACAACGACGAGGGGACGCCGTCGCCGATGCTCCCGCGCACCGAGACGATCTTCGCGAATTCTCTCGGCGTGACGGAGACGTTCACCTTCTGGCGCACGCATGAGCGCGGCGGCAACGGCGGCGACCGGCCGGTCTCACAGTTCCTCGCCGACGCCGCCGGCACTGCGACCGGTGGTTCGGTCAGCGATCTGACCGACACCGGCGCGTCGTTCGGTGCACCGTACGTGGGTGGCTACGTGGCCATCATCGACGGCACGGGTGTCGGCCAGATCCGCGAGATCTCGGCGGCGACCACCGACACGCTGACGGCTGGTGCACCGTTCACGACGGCGCCCGACGATACCTCCGAGTACGTCGCCGTCGTCGTCGGTGGCGACATCGTCGCGATCTCCCGCGACCTCGCGTACTGGATGGAAGAGTCCACGTCGGTGTGGGGGTGGGCACAGATGCAGAAGGCCGACAGCTGCCTCGACGTCCGTGCCGCTGCCCGCGTCATGCCCAGCACACATAACTTCCCATGCGTCGACAATCTCGCGTTCAACGGCGTCGGCACTGACGGTGGCAAGGGGAACATCGCTTACTTCTCGGGCGGATTCTCCCGCAAGCGCCAGGACGCGACGGACAAGCTGCTGCCGATGGATGGCACCAGCGCCAATCCGCTGGCGGTCGTGGAAGGCGCGGTCGACTCGGCCGGTGCGAGTGCGCTGGTGGCTACAGGCGCGTTCAGCGGCCAGGACTTCAGCCCGCCGGCGGTCAACTTCCGCTACCAGAACCCGACGCTGCAGGGCAGCGAGTACCTCGTGACGATCACGAGCGGTACCGGCTATCGCCAGACCCGCCGCATCGCGAGTAACGACGACGACTCGCTCACCGTCGAGTACCCCTGGTCGATCGTGCCGGCCGGCGGCGACACCTTCGAGATCACCGAGATCGTCGCGATGCCGGAGGCCATCAACCCGGCCGAGGGCTACATGGCCAACTGGAACAACAAGGCGGCGACCGCGGATGACGGCAGCGGCTTCGGCCGCAATCATCGCGTGGCGTTCATCACCGAGCGCCTCGCCGACGACCCGTCCTGGGATCGCGACAAGCAGCGTCAGCTCAACAAGGACGTGGCGGGCCTGTCAGGCAACGGCAACATGAGCCGTTATCTCGTGCCGCGCCTGCGCCAGGCCATCGAGGCTGTCGGCAACGGCGGCAACCCGGACGTCGACACGGTGCTCGCGCAGCTCGAGGCGCACAACGCCACGCCGGAGTTCGGCCGCGGCCTGGTCGACCCGGTGACGGCCACGGAGGTGGCCGGCGAGGTCGCGTTCATCAACTCGCTGACCGCCCAGCTCGCCGACGACATCTACGGCGACGAGTTCACCGGCGCCGTCGGCGTTCCCGGCGGCAGCCGCGGTCTGGCGATGGTGATGCACGCGATCGACTCGGCGGCGGGCGACGTGACGGGTAGCTACGCGCAGCAGTTCGCCGGTGATTACTTCAACGGCTCGGCCTGGGAGACGGTCGTGCGCGACTCGCTTTCGGCACTCGCGTCGGGAGGCATTCCCGCCGACTCGCCGCGGGGAAACGACATCTACGCGCACCCTCTGGCGGGCCTGTTCTCCGAGCTGATCTTCCCGCCCACGCCGGCCGGCAACCGCGGCACGTGGGAGGAGATCATCGAGGTCGGCGACACGATCGTCGGAGAGTTCATGTTCCCGCTCGGTCAGAGTGGTCTCATCGAGGGCTCGCTCGGCGGCGGTGTCACTTCCATCGACCCGAACAACACGAGTCTCTCGCCGCTGTGGCGCGACTGGCGTTTCCTGCCGATGCTCACTGCCGGCAGCGATCTCGAGGCCGGCGGTTCGGTCGACAGCGACGCCGACGGCGTGTGGGACAGCTACGAGCGCTGGTACTTCGGTGACCTGAGTCGCGCGGCGAAGGACGACTCCGACAAGGACAAGCTGAGCCTCGTCGAGGAGTTCCTCGCGGGCTCCGATCCGACCGATCCCGATACCGACGACGACCAGGTCGCCGACGGTACCGATCGCCAGCCGCAGGACCGGTTGCTGTTCGGTTTCGCGAAGCTCAGCGCCAAGCTCAAGCGCAGCACCAAGGCCGACAGCGACACGCTCAAGGTCAGTGGCAAGGGCAAGATCACCGGCACGTTCGACCCGGCTACCGACGATGTCGTGCTGACGGTCTCCGACGCCAACGGTGATATCTACGCGGTAACGGTGCCGGCCGGCACGATGACCGCGAAGAACGCCACGACGTTCCTGTACAAGGATAAGACGGGAAGCATCAGTGCTCTCCAGCAGATCCAGGTCAAGCTCGGAAAGACGCCGGACAAGGACAGCAAGCTCAAGGTGAAGACGATCAAGACCGACTTCTCGGCCGTCGACGTGGCGACAATGCGGGAGGTTACGACTCTCCTGACCAACGGCGCGACCGAGACGTTCAACGACACCCGCGACTGGGAGCCGAAGGGGACCACGACCCTCCAGTCGACGAAATAAGCGCGAGACCTGCAAACGTCGGAGAGCCGCGCGCGTCAGCTGCGCGCGCGGCTCTCGGCGGCCTTCTTGAACTCTCGCACCGAATCGGCGAGTGCCGACCGCTCGAACGTGCGCTTGATCGGCCCGGGGATCCAGAAGCCGATCTCGATCGCCTGGGAGCAGGTCGCTTCCGTGGTGCCGTCGCCGAGCTCGCGGAAGGTGTAAGACCCCGCGACATCGGCGACATCGCCTTCCACCAACTTCCACGTCAGCTCGTGGAGCCCCTCGGACTTGTAAGCCAACGTGTAGCGGATCGTCTTGAGCGTCATGTCGAGCTCGTAGGCGACCGTCCACGTTCCCGCCTCGGGGTTCGACTCGCACAGACGCGCAGCGGTAATTCCCGAGAACCACTTCGAGTACATCTCGAAGTCGACGATGGTTTGGAAGCAAACGTCGATCGACGCGTGGACGATCTCGGTGTGGCTCTGCTCTTCCATCGACGCCGACGGTAGGGGCGGCCCCAGCGGTTGTCAATCCGAGTCACCTTCTCTATGCATCCGACTTCGATGGCCGTGGCCCACGGAACAGCCCTGGTGCTCGGAACCAGCCGTCTCGGCACGGACGTGGCACACGCACTGGCGGCAACGGGCGCGTTCGCGCGCGTTGTTACCGCTGGCACGATGCCACCCGCGGTCCGCAACCGACATCGACGCATCGACTTCCTCGATCGCGGAGCGCCGCGACGACTTGCGGCCGTGCTCGCCGACGTGGCGCCCGACGCCATCGTACAGCTGGCACTTTCCGAGTCGCCGCTGACCCCTGTCCGGGAGGGGCGTCACGACGCCGCGGTGGCTGCGACCGTCTCTACGGGCGTACGTTTGTTCCGGGAACGCGGAGGCGATCTTCGACGGATGGTCGCGCTCTCCTCGACGGCCGTATACGGCCTGGCCCGTTCGAGCCCGTTGCTCTTCGACGAGCGTTACACGGTCGGCACGGGCGGCCGCGCCGACCACCGCTTCGACGGCGGAGAAGTGGACACCGCCTCGCTCTACGGTCGCTGGGTTCGCGACCTGCGCGAGTACGAGGCCCTGCTGGCGAAGCTGGCCGAGGACACCGGCATGCGACTGGTCGTTTTGCGTGCCGCCTACATCAGCGCAGGGCCGGGCTCCAATCCGATCGTGGAGTACCTCGCCGCACCGTTGCCGGTGAGAGTGCTCGGTCACGACCCGCCCGTGCAGGTCGTCCACTATGATGATCTGGTCGAGACGATCCTGCGCGCGGCCGAGGAGCGGGTGAGCGGCACAATCAACGTGGTCGCTCGCGGGGCGGTGCCCATTACGCGGCTCGGCGCGCTCGCCGGTCGTTACATGCTCCCGCTGCCGCACTCGCTCGCCCGCCTGGTCGCGCCCGAGGTGCTCGGCGTCGACCCGCTGTGCTCGCGATGCGTGGCCGACGGCAGCCGCGCCGTCCAGCTTCTCGGCTTTCAGCCGCGCCGCTCCGCGGAGGAAGCCCTTGGCGGCTGAAGTTCGTCCGATTCGGTGGCGTGGTGGGGTTCTCGAGCTGCTCGACCAGCGCAAGCTGCCCGCCCGCGAGGTGTACGTCACCTGTCGCGGCGCTCGCGACACGGCGCGTGCGATCAAGACGATGGTCGTGCGCG
>SPBQ01000284.1 GCA_004525875.1 Myxococcales bacterium | reverse complement strand
CTCGCTGGCGACCGCCGCCGCGACGCGCTCGGTCGACGTCTCACAGGCCAAGGCCGCCGCCGATGATGCCGCCTGCCTGGCAGCAAAGACGGCACTGCAAGTGCACGGCGCGATCGGTTACACCTGGGAAGTCGATCTTCACCTGTGGATGAAGCGCGCATGGGCGCTGGAGGCGAGCTGGGGCAGCCGCCTGTTCCACCGCCGACGCATCGCCGACGCGATTCTCGGCGAACGAGACGCCCCGTCATTCGGCTTCGAGCCGCCGAGGGTCTGAACAGCATGGATAACGCCAAGACAAGGGTTCCGGCCGTCGACGGCTGGTTCGTGGCCGATGGTGAGCTCGCCCACCTGATCGGCAGCAAGTGCAAGAGCTGCGGCAGCTACTTCTTTCCGAAGGAGACGTTCTTCTGCCGCAACCCGGCGTGCAAGGGCGACGACTTCGAGGAGCTGGCGCTGAGTCGAACCGGCACGCTGTGGTCGTTCACCGACAACCGCTATCCGCCGCCCCCGCCCTACGTCGCCCCGGACCCGTTCGTGCCCTACATCGTGGCGGCCGTCCAGCTCGACGAGGAGAAGATGGTCGTTCTCGGCCAGGTCAGCTCCGGCGTGTCGATCGCCGATCTGTCGGCCGGCATGAAGATGGAGCTCGTCATCGACTCTCTCTACGAGGACGACGAGAACGACTACCTGGTCTGGAAATGGCGCCCGAGCGCCGGCTGAGGAGAGCGACATGTCGAAGGAAGTAGCTGTTCTCGGCGTTGGCATGCATCCCTGGGGTAAGTGGGGTCGCAACTTCGTCGAATACGGAGTTCACGCGGCCGGCAAGGCGCTCGACGACGCCGGCGTGGAATGGAAGGACATCGAGTTCGTGTCGGGCGGCGACACGATCCGCAACGGCTACCCGGGCTACGTCGCCGGCGCGACGTTCTCACAGGCACTCGGCTGGACGGGCGCGCCGGTGGCCAGCTCCTACGGCGCATGCGCTAGCGGCGCGCAGGCCATCAACACCGCTCGTGCGATGATCCTCGCAGGCATGTGTGAGACCGCCCTGGTCGTGGGCGCCGACACCACGCCGAAGGGCTTCTTCGCTCCCACCGGCGGCAAGCGAACCGACGACCCGGACTGGCTGCGCTTCCACCTCATCGGCGCGACCAACCCCATCTACTTCGGTCTGTGGGCACGCCGGCGCATGGAGATGTACGGCGCCACGGCCGAGGACTTCGCGCGCGTGAAGATCAAGAACGCGCGTCACGGGCTCCACAACGAGAACGCTCGCTACCGCAAGAAGGTCGCGCTGGAGGACTTCGAGAAGTCGCCGGTCGTCTCCGACCCACTGCGCTTGCTGGACATCTGCGCGACCAGCGACGGCGGCGCCGCGATCGTTCTCTCGAGCATGGAGTACGCGCGCAAGCACACGACCGACCCGGTGACGATCGCGGCCGTGTCGACCGTGACGCCGGTCTACCCGAACGACGTCATCGAGATGCCGAACTTCGCCACCGACTCATCCGCCGCCGTGGGTCTACCCGACACGCCGTTCCGCGACTCGATCGCGACGGCCGCCTACGAGCAGGCCGGTCTCGGCCCCGAGGACATGAACCTCGCCGAGGTCTACGATCTGTCCACCGCGCTCGAGCTCGACTGGTACGAGAATATCGGTCTGTGCCCGCCGGGCGATGCCGAGAAGATACTGCGCGACGGCGAGACCACGATCGGTGGCCGCTGCGCCGTCAACCCGAGCGGCGGCCTGGCCTGCTTCGGCGAAGCCATCCCCGCCCAGGCGATCGCGCAGGTCTGCGAGCTCACGTGGCAGCTGCGTGGCCAGGCCGACGGCCGCCAGGTCGAGGGTGCACGCGCCGGCATCACCGTGAACCAGGGCCTGTTCGGCCATGGCTCGTCGGTCATCTGCAAGAAGTAGTTGTCGAAAGAACCGGACGCATCGGAGAAAGAATCATGGCTGAGGCATACATCATCGACGCAGTCCGCACTCCCATCGGTCGCCGCGGCGGCGGCCTGGCCGGCGAGCATCCGGCCGACCTCGGCGCCCACGTGCTGAGGGGACTCGTCGAGCGCACCGGCATCGACCCCGGCGCCGTCGAGGACGTGATCTTCGGCTGCTGCGACACCATCGGCCCGCAGGCCGGCGATATCGCGCGCAGCTGCTGGCTCGCTGCAGGGCTCCCCCAGCACGTGCCCGGCGTGACGATCGATCGCCAGTGCGGGTCGTCGCAGCAGGCCGTGCACTTCGCATCCCAAGGCGTGATGAGCGGCACCGCCGACCTGATCATCGCCGGCGGCGTCCAGAACATGAGCCAGATCCCGATCTCCTCGGCCATGACACTGGCCGAGCCGCTCGGGTTTACCGATCCGTTCTCGGGATCGAAGGGCTGGGTCGAGCGCTTCGGCACACAGGAGGTCTCGCAGTTTCGCGGCTCCGAGATGATCGCCGAGAAGTGGGACATCACACGCGCGGACATGGAGGCGTTCGCGCTCGAGAGCCACCACCGTGCCATCCGCGCCACCGACGAGGGTCGCTTCAAGAACGAGATCCTCCCCTACGGCGAGCTCGACTTCGACGAGGGTCCGCGCCGCGACACGTCGCTCGAGCGCATGCAGAAGCTCAAGACCCTGAGCGAGGGCGGCCGCATCACCGCCGCCGTCGCCAGCCAGATCTCCGACGGCGCCACCGCCATGCTCATCGCATCGGAAGGCGCTGTGAAGGAACACGGGCTCAAGCCCCGCGCCCGCGTCCATCACATGAGCGTACGCGCCGACGATCCGATCTACATGCTCACCGCGCCGATCCCGGCCACCGCATACGCGCTCGAGAAGACCGGCATGAAGCTCGACGATATCGACCTCATCGAGATCAACGAGGCCTTCGCGCCCGTCGTGCTGGCCTGGCAGAAGGAGACCGGCGCCGACCTCGCGAAGGTGAACGTCAATGGTGGCGCGATCGCGCTCGGGCATCCCATCGGCGCGACCGGCACGCGGCTGATGGCGACGTTGCTCAACGAGCTGGAGCGCACCGGCGGGCGCTGGGGGTTGCAGACGATGTGCGAGGGCGGTGGTCAGGCGAACGTGACGATCATCGAGCGGCTGTAAGGGGCGATCGTCGCCTTCCGGGCGAGGCTTCACCTTCCTGACCCTCGAACCGGAGCCTGAGGGCCGGCCGGGTAGAAACACGCGCGCGAAAAACGCTTCAAAGTTCCGTCGTCCCATGGCCAACATGGGCTGATGAGAAGAGCCGCGCGCCGTCTGACCACGACCACCCTCTCCCTCCTCTGCGCCAGTGCCGTGCCCGCACTCGCACAGGTCCCCCCGCCGCCGAGCTTCTCCGGCGTGTACGAGCAGGTTTGCTCCGACATCACGGGCGCGTTCGGACCCTGTAGTGACGAGCTGTTCCGCCGCAACATCCTGCCCGGGCCTGTTCGACTGTCCCTCGAGGACGTCCGCTACGAGCCGACGGTGCCGAACGCGCCCAATCGCGATCAAGTGGTCGTCAAAGGGGTGTGGTCACTGCCGGTCAGCGTACGCGACATGCGCCCTCGGATGCCCAATGGACAGTGCACGTTCCCGGAGAAGGCGCTCGTTCCCACCTACTACACCTACGACGTCGAAGGTGCGTTCACGGTCGTCAAGGGTGCGAATCGCTTCGTGCTTCCGCCTTCGATGGCGCTGCGCGCCACCCTGCGTGATGGATCGAACCTCGGACCGGCCTGGAAGCTCATCGATCTGACGGCCCTCGGCTTCGGCGATCTCAGAACCATCGGCGTCATCGGCACCGACGGCGAGAACCAGCTCATCGATCTCGACACAAACGGCACGGCCTATCCGGTCGAGCCGTGCATGGGAGCATCGCTGCAGGTGGGCCAGCGCTGGCGCCGGATCGGGACGTTCACGCGCAAGGGCGCGGTGGGGGCCGTCACCGGCACGCTCTCGTTGCTGGACAACCCGCCGCTGCACGACGACCGGGTGCTAGAGGGCACGGTGAAGCTCTACGAGCAGGTGGGCAGCTACCGCGATCCGTTGCCCGGCGAGAGCGAGACCGAATACGAGGTCTTCCTCGAGACGCTGCGCGGCCGGCTCGTTCAGGAAGTGAAGCTGGGGCCGGCCGACGAGGGGCGGTTCACGTTCTCGGACGCGCCGTTCGTGGAGTACAGCGCCAGCGGCATCGCGAGCTTCGTCCTTTACATGGTCGAGATCACGGGCGCTGCCGGCGAGCAGAACGTGCTCGATGCGGAGGGAAATCCGGTCCTCGGACCCGGTGACGTCCCCGAGACGCGCCCGCTCGAGG
>SPBQ01000456.1 GCA_004525875.1 Myxococcales bacterium | reverse complement strand
GCCTGAGCGACCAAGACCTGCTCGATGCTCTCCATCAAATGCCCGTAGTGCGGGGGCAGCACGTCCTCGAGCGGATTGCCGTGGCCGTCTTCGGTCCACTGCTTGCCATCCACCAGGAAACGGAACGCACGCCGGTAGATCAGCCGCGCGCGAACGTGGAGGTTCCCGCCCGCCGCCGGCACGGCGAACGCATAGGCGGTCGCATCGGTGGCCAGTGCAGGAATGCGGTTATCGAACTGGATCCCGAAGGCATCCGTGAAGAACGTCGGGCCGGCACCCGCCTCGTTGTGGTTCACCTTCGCGTAGAACTTGCCGGGCAGCCCCGCGTAGTAGCCCTGCGCCGGGTCGCCGGTGCCGCCCAGATCGTGGACCGTCTGCGTCCCGGTATGGACCAGCGACGCCGAACCCCCCTCTCGCCACGCCTCGACCAGCAGGATCATGTTGCGAACCGTCACGCCGGTGGGAACGTGGTGGCCCGTCAACGAGTTCGTGATCGAGACGGCGACCTCGAGCGTGTCGCCGACGATCTGGCTCGTCATGCCGAGCTCGACGGCGTTCTCGAGATACTCGGCGGTCGTGCCCTCGATGCGGTGCGAGCGGATCGTCGCCGGATCGCGCACCAGCGGCGGGAAGATCGCCGTACAGACGTCGGTCTCGCCCGAGGGAGGCATGTGACAGTCGACGCACGTGCGGTACATCGGCGAGTTGATATCACTGCCGAAAGCCGACTCGACCCACTCCGTATAGGTGGGTTCGGAGATCACGCCGTTCGGCTCTTCGAAGATGCCGTCCTCGTCGGGATCGTTCTTGTCTTGATGACACGCGGCACAGACCTCGGCCACGAGCTGCGGCTGGTACGAAGAACGCATCATCGAAGGGAGTTCGAAATCCGTGTCGCCGAGCACCCCGTACTGGACCTGATCGTAGGCCGGCCCCTGCGGTCGCGTGAACGTCACGATGCCCGGAAAGATCCCTGGATAGTTCGGATTGGCGATGTCGATGTCGGCGATCTTGTGGCAGATGTCGCACGACACGCCGTGCGTCACCGACGCGGGCGCCCCCGCCAGCGGCAGTATCGCTCCGAACGGGTTACCGAGCCACACCTCGGGCTGGTGACAGGAAGCGCACTCTGAATTCGGATTGTGGCCGGCGAACTGAGAGTCGCGCGTGTAGACGAAGCTGCCCATCCCGCCTGTGGTACCGGTGCCGTTGTAGATGTCGTGGACCCAGGTGTTCACGCCCCCGAGCGACATCGGCGAGCCAAACCACTGGTTGTACTGGTCCGGATGGCAGGATCGACACGTCTCGGGGGACACGATCGCGTAGCTGGGGTCGTCATCCTGGGGAACGGGCCTGAGCGCGATCAAGACGGAGTCGCCGGGCGCCGCCGCTGTCGCGGAGCCGTTGTAGTAGCCCTTGAGACCGGCAACGACGACCATATCGACACCGGTCGCACCCGGCAGGCTGAAGGTTCCGTCCGCTGCGGTAACGGTTCGGAGATCGGTTGCCTGTACCGAAACGATGGCGCCTTCGAGTGGAACAAGGCTCAGATCACCAACGAAACCGGTAACCTGGGCGGAAGCCGATGTGGCGGCGATGATGGCGATGACGAGGGCGGCGGAAAGATACGTTCCTGGGTGCGGCCGGCGTTGCATGGCCCCTCCTTACGGAGCGTGCCGCCAGATCGAGAGACGTCCTCGCACCTCCCGCCGCACGCTCCCCCGCACCTTGGCTTCCCCCGTCAGCCGGCCGCCCACGTTTCGCGTCACGCGCGACGCATGCACATGGTCGAGCGTGAGAGTGCAGCAACCATGCCATGCAGAAGCCACAGGCGGCCTGCGTGCTGGGCGTACCCGAGCCGGTGATCTCGCCGTCGAGTGGCCGCGAGCAGCGGCCGCGGCGCAGATGAGGTAGGGGCTTCTCCCGAGGCGGGCGTCGCAGAAACGCGAAGCGCCTGCCTGCATGTTCCCAGCCGCGAGAACAGGAACATGTTCGCTCCTGACTAGCCGCGCGCGGCCTTCAGCTTCCGGAACGGCTCGATCACCTCGAAGTTCGTCGCCAACCGCTGCGGATCCTCGCCAACCATATCGATCCGGTCGCGCTCGACGTTGCCGAGGAACGCCGAGGCTTGCCAGAGATAGCCCAGCTGCAGCGGGTCGAGCATCATCAGCCGCGCCGCCGTAGCGTCGACGGCGACGAAATCGTCGCCGAACACGAGCACGTTCGCTTGCTTCGCCGTACCCTGAATCGGACCGTTGCCTTCCATGCCCACGATGCCGTCGACGATCGCGAAGCGCTCGCCGGGAACCGCGCCGTTGATGTCGATGATGCTGTTCTCGATACCGGCGTAGTGCAGGACGTTCTTCGGCCAACCATAGACGACGCCCGGCATGATGCCGAAGAGGTTCTTCATCGACAGCGTCGCGCCGGCCCAGTGATGGGTCTTCATCTTCGGCATCGAGATGAACAGATCGGCCTCGAGCACTGTGCGCGGCAGATGCAGCGTGCCGAGATCACTGAAGCTGGTGGCGAGCTTCACCGCGCAGGTGCGATCGTGGTTGAGGTCGACGTAGTCGACGTCGAAATCACGCAGGACGTCCCACAGACCGGACGCGGTCAGCAAGTGCTCGTTGTCGCGGCGATGCCCGGGGCCTTCGGCGACGGTGACGGAGCGCGCGCCCAGCGTGCGCAACGCCGAGATCGTTGCCGCGACCAGCATGGGGTGCGTGTTGATGAGACCGCTGGGGTCGAATTCGACGAGGTTCGGTTTGAGTACAACGCGCTTGCCGGCGATCGGGACCGAGAACAGCTCGAGGCCCTCACGGACAGTCTTCTCGAGCTCGGGGCGGTAGCGGTCGGCCGACAGCACCGCGACACGTGATCGCT
>SPBQ01000107.1 GCA_004525875.1 Myxococcales bacterium | reverse complement strand
CGAGCAACGCCGAGTGCGCGGCGCTCGGCACCGGGACCTGCGGACAAGCCGGACAAGGCGACCCGCGTGCGAACCAGTGCACTGCCGGCGACGTCTGCGTGGATCTCGGCGGCGGCCTCGGCGAGTGCTCGTCGGGTCCGGTCACGAACTTCTGCGACGGAGCGCTGCGGTCCGGCGGCGAGCCCTACGTCACGTGTCTCAGCGACAGCGATTGCGATTCCACCGATTGCGGCGGCGGCGTCGGAGTGGGGCTGTGTGGCACCTGCTCCTTGGCGCGGATACGTGAGTGCTTCCTGCCGACAATCGAGGCGGTGGGTTTCGCCGATCCGCGCGTGCCGATCGGTGCCGCGACGTTCTGCATCCCGGCCACGGAAGATCCGGGCGTCAACAGCACTGTGGGTCTGCCGGGCCCAGCGCGCGTGACGCACCAGACGCGGGCGCGGGCGTTCTGTTCGAGCGACCCCGGCATCGAGTACACGCCGGGCGCGGGCGGTTGCCCCGCGCCCTGACGCGCGGAAGAGCCGCCTGACCGCCCCGGCCTCGTAGGTTTTGCTGCGCGGAATATTCGCCCGCGAACTCTTGATTGCAGGACGAGGGTACGGCATGCGTGAATGTCGTTGCCGCCGCCGCGGCCTCTCCGTTATGTCGGCGTCTCTCACGAAGAGGAGGCCACCGATGAAGACGAGGCTGTCGAAGATTCTCTACGACAAGGGATGGACCGAGATGGAGCTGTCGCGCAGGACGGGTCTGGCGCAGAGCTATATCAACAGGGTCAAGAACGCCCGTATCGTTCCCACGGTGCGCACGGCGCTGAAGATCTGCAGAGCGCTCGAGGTGGCCGTGGAGGAGGCGTTCATCTACGAGGAGAAGCCGTACGGCGTGACGCGCAAACCGTACTTCCCGAAGACCAGTGGCGGCGTGGAGCTCGCGCGCGAGTCGGGCCCGACGGCTCAGCCTCGCTCCTCGACACCGTGCCAGGGCGCGGCGGAGTCGTCGGAGAACTCATAGTAGCGCTCCGCGTTCAGCTCGAGTATTCGCACCTTGGCGGGATCTCCGGCCGAGCGTGCCCGGCGCGCCTCGGCCTCCAGCCGGCGCCAGTCGGACAGTCCGGCCACCTCGGCATCGCTCAGGTGCTCGCGCCACAGGCGGGCGCGCGTCGACTTCGCGATCGCCGAGTCCCACACGCACACATCGAGCTCGGAGTCGGTCGTGAAGCTCGGCGGCCAGATGTTCGCCGAGCCGAGCATCAGCCGCCGATCGTCGACGATCATGAGCTTGGAATGGACATAGATGGGCTGCGCGGTGGTATCGGTGTGGGTCAGGGCGAACAGGCCGAGATTCTCGGCGTCCGAGATGCCGGTGAGCGCTGTCCGCGTCCGCTCCATGTCTTCTTTCGGGTAGAGCAGGAGGTTGGGATCCGGCTCGCCGGGGACTACGGCAATGACTTCGCCGCCGCGTTCGGCCGCGTCCCGGAGACACCGGATCGTCGCGGGATCCATCAGGAACTGGTTCTCGATGTAGATACTGCGCTCGGCTGACTCGATCCACGCGTGCGTGGTCTCGCACACCGAGGTCTCGCCGTCTCCGAGGTCGAAGCGATGTTCCGCGTGCCAGCCGCGAGTGCCGGTATAGAGACCGCCGGGGATCGTGCGAACGATCTGAACGCGTGCATCTCCAAGATGCGCGGCTGGTGTGGGAGCATCCGGCGCGACCGGCTCGTCGAGATCACCGGCGTGGTCGATGCTCGGGAACGCCAGTCCTCGCTCGCGGGTGATGCTGGCCTGGTTCCAGCGGTCGATAAAGTTCGCGGCGACGTCCGCAGCCGCGCTTCCCTCGACCTCACAGAACACGTCGTGGAAGCCCGGACCCGTGTGGCTCGGCTCCGAGAGCGCCTCCTCGGTGATGTTGATCCCGCCCACGAACGCGTGCGTACCGTCGACGACCCATGTCTTCTGATGATGGCAGCCGTGCCGGATGTGGTCCCAGCGCATTCTCACGTTGGTGTCGCGGGCGGCCAGTTCTTTGATCTCGTGATCGTCACCCCGGAAGCTGCCGATGCCGGGAAACTCGCTCCACCAGAATAGCAGCCGGACGTCGATGCCACGTGCAGCCACCGAGTCGACTAGCTCGAGAAAGGTCATGGCCGCACCGGGGATGTGGACATGGAGATCGACGAACGACACCGTGATCCAGACCCGGCTGCGTGCCGCCAGGACGATCGTGCTGATCCGCGTGAACGCCTCTACGCCGTCCACCAGGATGCGGACGTCATTGCCGGCCCGTGCCGGGGAGCTGGCACGCCGAACGGGGGGCGGTTGCAGGTTCATCGACGAGAGATTACGGTGACTCGGGTCGCTCGCGCACCGGGGCCGATGGCGTAGCCGTGGGTTGCGGCGAACCAATCTTGTCGCAAGACCGCCGCCGTATGGCAAGCGTGCGTAGCGGCCGTACCGAACACGGTGAACCTGATCCACCCCATCGAGATCGGCGGCGTGAGCACGTCGACCAATCTGATGCTGTCTCCGATGTCGGGCGTGACCGACTGCGCGTTCCGTTCGCTCGTTCGCGCCTGCAGCGGGGACGCCGCGGGATTGCTGGTGAGCGAGTTCATCGCGGCCGAGGGGCTCACTCGCGGCAACGAGAAGACGCTCGGAATGATGCGCTTCAAGGAGTCGGAGCGGCCGTTCTCCATCCAGATCTTCGGGGCCGACGTCGACCGCATGGTGCGGGCGGCGCAGATCGTCGAGGATACCGGGGCCGACATCGTCGACGTGAACTGTGGCTGTCCGGCGCCCAAGGTCGTCCGGCGCGGAGGTGGCGCCGAGCTCATGCGTGATCCGTAGCGGCTCGCCAAGGTCGTGCGTGGTATCAGGCGTGCGGTCAATATCCCCGTCACGGTGAAGATCCGCTCCGGCTGGGACGAGGATTCGCGCAACGCCGTGGAGATTGCTCGCATGGTGGAGGCCGAGGGAGCATCGATGCTCGCCGTGCACGGCAGGACGCGCGTTCAGATGTACCGTGGAGTCGCCGACTGGGATCTGGTCGCGATGATCCGCGATGCGATCGACATCCCGGTTGTCGGCAGTGGCGATGTCATGCTCCCGGGGCAGGCGATCGATCGACTCGCCGCTGGACTGTGCGACGGCGTGATGATCGGACGTGCGGCCATGGAGAATCCGTGGATCTTCGCACAGATCCGGGCCGTCCACGACGGTCGACCGGTACCCGTCCCCGACGCCGATGAGTGCATCGACGCCCTGCGGATATTCCGCGATGGACTGCGGGAGACGCGGGACGATCGCGGCTTCATTGGCCGCTTTCGCGGTTTGGCCTGCCGCTTCGTGAAGGGCATGCGCGGCGGGGCGGCCGCACGCCGTGCAATTGGTGCTGCCTCAGATGTGACCGCGGTCGAGGCGATCTTCGCGGACTTCGTGCGCGAGGCATCGAGGCCGGAATCGGCGCGGGAATCGAGCCGGGCGGTGGCCTGAGCGCGACCGTTGGCGATGCCAGCACAAACACTCTGATGACCGATCGTCCCGCCGAACGTTACGAGGTCTTTGTCAGCAAGGACTATTTCAAGTTCAATGCTGCGCACTTCATGGCCTACCCCGGCTTCCGTGAGAGGCTTCACGGGCACAACTACCGCGTTTCGGTGCGCGTGACCGGCGGCCTCGGACCGGACGGCTACGTCGTCGATTTCGGAGACATCAAGAAGGGCGCACGTACGATCTGCGAGGAGATCGACGAGCGGACTATCGTGCCGCTGGAGAGCGACTGTATCGACATCGCGCAGCGCGATGGTCAGATCGAGCTCGTTTGTGAGGATGGATCACGGTTCTCGATTCCTGCGGCCGACTGCGCGCTGCTGCCGATTCGTCACTCGTCGGCCGAGGAACTCGCGAGCTACATCTGCCGGCGCCTCGTCGCTGAGCTGGAAGTTCTCGCGTCACGGTCGGTCAATTCGGTGGAGGTTGCCGTCGCCGAGGCGCCCCTGCAGGAAGCGCGATGCCGGCTCGAACTGAGGCCTGGGTCCTGAGAGCCGCGTTCATCATCGCCGCCGGCACCGTCGGTGTCGTTGCGTTGATTGCGGTGGGCTGTAGCCGCAATCCGTTGCCCGAGGAGGGGACTGCTTCGGCCGATCTCTACGTGGAGCGCTGCGGGGGCTGCCACGCGGCGTACCACCCGCAGTTCCTGACGGCGCGGATGTGGGCGGCGATGGTGGGCCGGATGGAAATCACCATGAAGCGCCGCGGCCAGCCGCTGTCGCCCGCCGACCGCCAGCAGATCCTCGCTTACCTGGCGCGCAACGCCGGGACTCGCTAGGTCGCCACCGACAAGGCCTTTGCGCGCAGTTTCTCGATCTCGGTGCGTTTCTTCGGGCAGCGCGCGGTGAGAACTTCGCGGCCATCCTCGGTGATCAGCACGTCGTCCTCGATGCGAATGCCGATTCCGCGTAGCTCTTCGGGTGCGTCCGCGTCCTCGCGGATGTAGATGCCCGGCTCCACCGTGAGCACGATGCCCGGTTCGAGCTTTCGCGAGCTCCCGTCCGGCTTGTAGCTGCCGACGTCGTGGACGTCCATTCCGAGCCAGTGGCTGGTGCCGTGCATGTAGAAGGTCTTGTACGATTCAGTCTCGATGGACTCGTCGACGCTACCGGCGATCAGTCCGAGCTCGATCATGCCCGCCGTGAGGATACGGACCGCCGTCATGTGGACGTCCTCGTGCGCGACGCCGGGACCAGCCTTCGCCACCGCTGCCTCCTGTGCCGCCAGGACAAGATCGTAGAGCCTCGCCTGAGCCGGCGAGTAGGAGCCACCGACAGGAAACGTTCGCGTGATGTCGGCGCAGTAACCGCCGTACTCTCCGCCCGCGTCGACGAGCACCAGATCGTTCACTTCTAGTGGACGATTGTTCGAGGTGTAGTGGAGGACCGTCGCGTTGACTCCGCCGGCGGCGATCGTACCGTAAGCGGGGCCGGCGCAGCCGGCGTCGCGGAAGGCGTGCTCGAGGTACGCCTCGGCCTGGTACTCGGTCATCCCCGGAGTCACCGTCTCCATCAAGCGAGCGTGGGCAGCGGCGCTGATCTCACACGCCCGCTGCAGCAACTCGACTTCCTCTCTCGACTTGAACAGCCGCATCTCGTCGAGAATGGCGCCCGCCTCCGTGATCTCGATCGGTGCACCGCCGCGGCGCGGGCGGGTGGAGTTCACACGGTGCACGAGGTCGAGAACGGCGCGATCGGTCTCGCCGCAGATGCCGTAGCCGTAGTAAAGGCGCTCGGCGTCGGCGAGGTGTTTCTCGAGAACCTCGTGGAGCTGGTCGAGCGGGTAGGCGTGATCGGCGCCATACTCAGCGCTGGCGCCCTCGACGCCGGCACGACGTCCTGTCCACGTCTCCGCCTCAGGGTCGCGCGGCTGGACGAATAGGGTGTACCCGTCCTCGTGACCCGAAGCGCTCAGCACCAGGGCGGCGGGTTCCTCGAACCCGGAGAGATAGCGGATGTTGCTCGCGGTGCGGTAGCGATAGTGAACGTCCGCCGAGTAGACGGCGGCCGGCACTCGCGGCAGGAGCAGAACGCCCTTCGATATCTCCAGCGCCGCGACAACGGCCTCGCGGCGTAGGGCCAGGACTTCGGCGTCGGGTCCGTTCAATGTCATCGCGCCGGACGCTACCACAGATGTCGGCGCGTCCCCAGACGCCGACGCTCAGCCTTCGTCGGCGGGCAGAACCTGCTTGAAGGGATGGATCTCGACGGACTCGAATACGCCACCGCGCACATAAGGATCCGCATCGGCGATCTCGCGGACGGCCGATTCCGACTCGGCCTCGAGGACGATCAGGCTTCCGGCCCCATCGGTGAAGGGCCCGGCCAGCCTGATCTTACCCACGCGGTCCTGCTCGCCCAGGTGTGCGAGGTGGTCGGGTCGTAGCTTGGGCCGAAGCTCTTTGGCATGGGGGCCATCGTGGCCGATAATGACGAACAGCACGTGCGCTCCTCCTGTTGCGGTCCAGCCGCGATGGATCGTGCGCAAGACTAACCCACCATGGCCGGTGAAGAAAGACTGTGGCCGATCGAGCGACTCGTCGGCGGGATCGATGAGCTCAGGACCGTCCTCGGCACCGAGGTCGGGCCCGCAGTCGATCGTGTGAAGGCCGAGCTCGTGGCCGCGATGGCGGCCCGCGATCGCGGCCAACATGACGCAGCCCTGCTGGCGATCGCGCGCGGGATGGGTGAACTCGCATCGCTCGGCGACCGGCTCGGAGCCGCCGAGGGTGAGATGATGAGAGCCGTAACGTCGGCCTTCATCGGCGGCATGGCATGCGACGATCGCGAGGCGGTCGAGCGGAATCTCAAGGCCATCGAGAGCCGCGCCGGTACACCGCGCAAGAGCCCTTGAGCGTCACGCTGCTCACCGACTTCGGCGCCCGGGACGGATACGTCGGAGCGATGAAGGGCGTGATCGTTTCATGTTGCCCGGCCGCTGCCATCCATGATCTTACGCACGAGATCCCGGCCGGCGACATCCGCGAGGGGGCCTTCGTCCTCGCCGCGGCGGCGGTCCACTTTCCGCCGGGAACGATCCACGTCGCAGTCGTCGACCCCGGCGTCGGCACCGACCGTCGTCCGCTGGTGGTGATGGCTGGCGGGTCCTACTTCGTCGGGCCGGACAATGGACTGCTCTCACTCGCCGTCGCCGCGGTGCGTGAGGCTTCCCCCGAGCATCCGGAAACCGTGATCCGTGTCCTCGACCGCCCTGCTGCGTTCGCCCGGGAGGTGAGCGCGACGTTTCATGGTCGGGATGTCTTCGCCCCGGTGGCCGGCAGTCTCGCGGCCGGTGCCGACGTTGCCGACCTGGGAACCGTGGCCGGATCGACGCGCAGAACCTCCCCCAGCACGGTCACGTCGCCGCCCGGGACGCGAACGGGCCGGGCGGCGACGTGACCGTGCTGGGTGAGGTTCTGCGCGTCGATCGCTACGGCAATCTGATCACGAACATCATGCCTTCGGACTACGGTCGCGACGCGCTGGTGTCGTCGGTCGAGATCGGAGCGGCACGCGTCGGATCGATCCGGGCGACGTACGGAGACGCAGCGAGCGGGGAGCTGACGGCGCTCGTCGGCAGCGACGGGCGCTTGGAGATCGCCGTGCGCGACGGCTCGGCGGCCGAACGGCTCGGCCGCGACGGGAGGGTTGGTAGCCCCGTGCGCGTTTCGCGATCTTGCGAGTCTTGAGACCCGAGCTAGAATGTCGCCGTGCTGAGCTACGCGAAAACGGCAGTCCTTCTCGGCCTCCTCAGCGGCCTTCTCATCCTCATCGGCGACTCGTTCGGCGGCCAGCAGGGGATGATCATCGCCTTTGGGATGGCCGTGATCCTGAACTTCGGCTCATACTGGTTCTCCGACAAGAT
>SPBQ01000343.1 GCA_004525875.1 Myxococcales bacterium | reverse complement strand
CTCGACCGCGGCGACAAGACCATCGATCCTCTCGAATACCACGGCACTGTTCGGCGCTCGCTCGATGCCGACCAGGTGGCGGCCCTGCGGCGCGACGTCGCAGCCTTCGAGAAGATGCTCGACGACGCGGCCGGGGGATAAGAAGATCGCCCTCGCCGGCCCAGCGCCCCGTCCATCCTCGGCCCCGGCTTCGCAAAGGGCCGCCGCGCGTCTGCGCCGACGCCCGCCGGCCGGCTCACGTGCGCGGCAGATCGGCGCGCTCGAGCGCGTGGTCGAGCCACAGATTGGTCAGCTTCTCGAGCACCGTGTTGGTGCGTAGCCGATCGTTCAAGTTACCGAAGTCGACGTCGTCGAGCCGCTGATCCTGATTGAAGCAGGAGAAGACGGGCGCGGTGCACTTGCCGGTCTCGGGGTCGATGTGCTGCTGCAGGCACTGACCGCAGATCTCCTTCATCATGCACTGCATCGTGGAGTTGATGGATCCGAGACCGAAGAGCGTGTCCGAGAAGTACGGCGCGAGGACGTCGTGCCGTGCAGCCTTCACGGCGGCCATCATGCGGTCGGAGCCGATCGCGATCAGGCGGCCGGCATCCGATAGCTCGATGGAACGCTCGCCGAGCTCGCCCTCCGCGTAGGATTTCATCGCCTGCACGACGTTGCCGACAAACGTCCGGTCGCCGGGACGGCGCGGCTGGATCGGCTCGCCGGCGTCGACCGACCAGATGACGATGTCGGCCGCGGCTTCGATGTCGTCCTCGTGATAGACGTCCTCGGGCCTCTTGTATGCGGCGAAGTAGATGACTTTGTTGCCGCTGGCGCGCATCGCCTTGCCGATCGAGAACTGGACCGCGTTGCCGAGCCCGCCGCCGCACAGGATGACCGTCTCGTTCTTCGGGATCTCGGTCGGCGCACCCGTCGGGCCCATCAGCACGACCGGTTCGCCCTTTTTCCACGTCGCGCACATGCGCGAGCTGCCGCCCATCTCCAGGACGATCGTCGAGAGCAGCCCGCGCTCGACATCGACCCAGGCGCCGGTCAGTGCCATGCCTTCGCTGGCCAGCGTCGTGCCGTCGATCCGGGGCGCGAGCATCTCGAAGTTCTGCAGCCGGTAGAACTGGCCGGGTTCGAAGTGGCGTGTCGCGAACGGCGCGTGGACGACGATCTCGACGATCGTCGGGGTGAGTCGGATGACCTCGTGGACGCGGGCGATGAGCCCCTCATCGAGCCGTGCGGCGAGGGCGCTCCAGGCCTGGTCACGCTCGGTCTGGCCGGCGGGCTCGAGCGTCGCGATCTGCGGCGCGAACAGCTCGACGATCTGGCCGTAGCCGTCACGCGCCGACGCCATCGCCTTCACGACGTTGCCCGCGTAGCTCGGGTGGTTGTCGCCGAAGTACGAGATCAGCCGGCCGTCCTTCTCGTAGGAGGTGAACACGCCGGGCTTGTCCACGATCTGCTCGTCCGAAGCCGGCGCCGGCCCGGCACCGTTGCTCTCGGCGCGGAAGCGCTTGAAGAACTTCCCGCGTTCGTCCATCTGGAAGGTACCGGGGAACTCGCGCTCGTAGATCACATTGGGGCTCGTACCGGCGGCGACGAACAGCGACTTGCAGGGCATCGTCACGTGATCGCTGGTGCCCGTCCAGCGCCCATCGTTCTCCTGCTGGCGCTCGAAGACGACGCCGTCGATCGCGCCGTGCTCGTCCTGCAGGGCCTCGGTCGGGCTCAGCGCATCGACGTAGTAGATGCCTTCCTCGAGCGCTTTGATGATCTCCTCGTGGTTGAGCCGATAGGCCGGCGAGTCGAGCATGCTCTTGCGGTAAACGAGACTCACGCCGCCCCAGGAGCGGACCAGTGGAACGAAGTCGGGCTGTTCGCCGGCTGCCGCCGCGCGTTCGCGTTCGGCGCGGATGGCGCGGCCGTGCTCGAGGAACTCATCGAGCACCTCGCGTTCCTCGTGGGTGTACAGTGCACGCACCGAGGCCTCGTCCCTGCCGGCCAGCAGCGTCTCGTAGCGATCGAGCGTCTTCTCCACCTGCACCGGGTAGTAGGCCATCGCCTCGGTCGTGGTGTCGATGCCGGTCAGGCCGCCGCCGATGACCACGGCCGGCAGCCTGACCTGAAGGTTGGTCATCGACGCCTTCTTCTGCGCGCCGATGAGCTGCAGTGCCATCAAGAAGTCCGAGGCCGTGCGCACACCGCGGATCAGGTTGTTCTTCATTCCGAGCACGGTCGGCTTGCCGGCGCCGCTGGCGATCGCGATGTGGTCGAAGCCGAGCGCCCAGGCGTCCTCGATGGTGAGCGTGCCGCCGAAGCGCACCCCGCCGTAGGCGCGGAAGGTCTCGCGGCGCTCGAGACACAGGCGAATGACCTTGAGGAAGTTCTTGTCCCAGCGAACGGTGATGCCGTACTCGGCCACGCCGCCAAAGCCCATCAAGGGCCGTTCGTCGAGCTCCTCGTACATCGCGGAGAACTCGCTCACGGGGGTCGCGTCGCCCCCACGTCCCGACAGCGTCTGCGGCAGCGGTTCCATCTTCAGGCCGTCGATACCGACGACGCCGAATCCCTCGTTGACGAGGTAGTGGGCGAGCGTGTACCCGGCCGGCCCCAGCCCGACGACGAGAACGTCCTTGCCGTTGTAAGGAAGCGGGTAGGGGCGACGCCGGTTGAGCGGGTTCCAGCGCGTGAGCAGGGCGTAGATCTCGAAGCCCCACGGCAGGTCGAGCACGTCGGTGAGCACGCGCGTCTCGATCTGCGGAATGTTGACGGGTTCGTACTTCTGGTAGATGCAGCCCTTCATGCAGTCGTTGCAGATCCGGTGGCCGGTGCCGGGGCACATCGGATTGTCGATGATGATCATCGCCAGCGCGCCGATGCTGAGGCCCTCGAGCTGAAGCGCGTGCATCTCGGAGATCTTCTCGTCGAGCGGACAGCCGTTGAGATCGATGCCGAGTGGGTTCTTCTTGATCGAGCCGTCCTTGTCGCGCACGCCCTTGGAGCAAGAATCCTTGTCGCGGTCGTGGCACAGGATGCAGTAATCGGCCTCCGCCAGGACCTGCTTCTCGCTGTAGCGCCGGTCGGTGAGCTTGAATCCGTCGCGCCGGCGCATGCGAGCGGGCGGACCTCCCATCGCTTCGGGAAGGTGGTCGAGTGGGTGCTCGACATCGACGAGATTGAAGAAATCGATGCGGTCAGGAGTCTTGAAGCAGACCCACCCCGCCGTGACCGCGCTGTCGGCCGGCGCGGTTGCGCGTATCTTGCACCAGCGGGTGATGTCGTCGGCGAGCGCGGCGATGTAGGCGTCGTCGTCGCCGGAGGCCGGTCCGCCCCAGTAGCCCTCGAGAGCGGCGCGAGCCTCGGCGGCGATGCCCTCCTCGGCCGTCAGCAGATCCACGGCCACCGCGGTGAACGCGGCCTCGGCGTCGTGCAGGTTGGCGCGCTTGCCACGCTCGTTCGCGAGCCGCTCCACGACGTCGTCGAAAGCCGCGACATCGAAGCCGGCGACTTCGTCGTCCTTCACGCGCTTGATCCGCTTTCCGAGGTACTCCTTCTTGAACTGCCACAGCGGGCCGTATTCGAGGATTCCGTCGCGATGCTGATCGGCCGCACGGCCGATGCCGAACAGCCGCGCGACGAACGGAGACAGGTAGCGCGCGACGTCGATGAGGAGATTGCTCTCGTCGACGGGCCCGATGTCCGCACCGTCGCGATACTCGGCGTAGCGCTGTCCCAGATCGGCGTCGGCGGTCTCGACCGCGGCGTAGAAGCGGTGGGCTAGCTCTTCGAGGCGGGCCGGGTGGTAGAGGTCGGCGTAGCGGAAGCCGTCGATCTTCAGATCAGCCATCGG
>SPBQ01000321.1 GCA_004525875.1 Myxococcales bacterium | reverse complement strand
GGTCTACGCTAGCGCGGCGACCGACCGCCAAGCAGAAGACTACGCCATCGGGATCGGCGTCGGCCTCGCGGGCGGAGCCCTGCTCGGATGGGCTTGGTGCTCGATGATGGACTACGCCGGCGGCCGCGCGGCCGCTCCCGCGCAGGTCAAGACCGTGCAGACCGAACCCGAGCTCCCTACGCCAACAGCGGCCGAGCGGCTTGCCGAACTCGGCATCGAGCGTCCCGGCACCGACGTTCAGCTGTTTCCGACCGCTGCAGCACCCTCCGTGACCTATACGCTGGCCGCCGGCAACTAGAAGCGCTCTGTACGACGGAGGCCGTCCGGGGGCGGGGGCCTCCGCTCATCGACCGCCAACGACCCCCGCGAGACGCTCGGATCGCGGACATTGCCAATCGCGCCCTGCCTGCCGGCTGTTCGTGGGGGCGGGCCCATGGCGCCGTTGCCAAATGGCAATCGGCCGCGCGGCGGAAGAACGAAGACTTGGGTTCGCCAGCCACGCGCGAGCGCCGCAGCGAGGGCCTCAGAACTTGTAGATCGCGTCCATTGTGAACCGGAAGTCGGTGATGTCCTTGCGGCCGGTCACCGGAAGCTCGCCGGCAGCCCCGAACAACCAGTGGTCGCTCAGCACGAACCTGCCGCCCAGGCCGAGGCTAGCCCAGGTACCGGAGCGCGTGCTCCCGAAGTTGAACATGTCCTCGCCCTCGAACGTGCCGAGCGTCGCCGAGTTGGTTCTCTCACCCTGCCAGAGCGTATGGATCAGGTTGCCCTCGAGCACACCGTACCATCGATCGACGATCTCATGGTCAAGATGGAATGAGTAGTGGAATAAGGTCGTGTCGTCCTGACCATCGAGCGCAAAATCGAATCCGGTGCTGGTCTGGAAGCCAGTCTTCTTGCCGACCTGGGTGCCGTAGCTGGCAAAGAAGTCGAAGAATCCGCTGCCACCGCCCTGGTAGCCGATATTGCCCTGCTTGATGTTTCCGAGCGGGATCTCGTACCGGCCGCCGAGCGTCAGATAGTTTGAGCGCTCAGGCTTCGCGATCAGAGCGTACTTCGCGCCGATCGCCACGTTCATCGGGCCGTCCGCCTCTTTCTCCAGGAATACTCCCGGCGCGAGTTGTGGCGCCTCGTTCAGCGAGACGTTACCGTAGCCGTTCTTGGTCATGATCAGCGCAAGACGCTTGTTGAATGCCCAGCGCGCCTGCACCGAGACGATGTTGATCAGGCCCCCTTCGGTTCCAGCACTCAGATACTCGTCCGGTATCACGCTCAGCATGTAGACCGGACGGATCTCGGTGGTGATGTAGGGAGATTCGTTGAAGAACGGACTCGTGATGGGCGGTACGTACCGCAGTCGCGATTGTTCTTCGTCGTCGGCAACGGCCGGCGAAGTGGCCGTCAAGACCAGAATAGCCAAGATAGCCGCCCGCGCCGGACGGCAGCAGCAGTTCACCATTCCTCGCTTCCCCTGACCCCGAGTACCGGGGTCGTCTCCACACTGCTCCGCTTCCCACACCGGCCACGCTTGATGGCGGCCACGATCGATAGTGGTGACGTCCTGAGTTTTTGAGACGCCGCAGTGACGAGGCCTATTCAAGCAGACGGCGTGCCATCGGGTCGCGGATGCCACCGATCACCGACGCATAAAGGATGAGCTACGCACGCTCGGGCATGACGAACGAGGGGCATGCGACGAAACCTCGTCGGTTGCGGGGACTTGCACGCGTACCACACAAGCAGGACCGCAGGTCGAAAACTTTACGGCTCCGCAAGCGGGCGCATTTCCGTGGCCTCAAGCCACGAATCGTGCACCCGCGCCTGCGACGCGTGCCAAAGTCACGCGAGCCGGTGAATGTCCAGCCCACGGGGCCGTCACAAGTCCGGTTGGGTGTTGCGTGCGGCGGCGGAGTTTCTCTCACCGATCGTGAAACGACTTTCTCCGGCCTGGCCAAACTGGCCCGGGCCTTGCTCCATCCCCACCGGAATCTCTTCGGGAGGCCGTCCTCACGGACGAGTTGCGGAGAAACATGCGAGAATCGCTTCGGACTTTCCTGCTCGTTACGAGCTTCGTATGCTGCGGTGCGCTGTTCGGTGCCTCGACCGCCCAGGCACAGTGTGGTGATTTCAACGATAACGGTCTCGTCTCCGCGACCGACGCACTGGGGGTGCTCCAGGCCGCGATAGGGGCGCTGCAGTGCGACGTCTATCACTGCGACGTCGATGACAGCGGCAACATCACGCCGACCGACGCGCTGATCGTCCTTCAGTGGGCGACCGGCCAGCCCAATCAGCAGCTCAGTTGCCCGATCGACCCCACTTCGTGTCAGAACGACATGGAGTTCTTCTTCGAGAGCGTCTGGACACCGATCCTAACGGACTGCGTCAGCTGCCATAACCCCGACGGCATCGCGAACTTCACCGATCATGTACTCCTGCCCGATTCCGTCATGGGCTACCTGGATCACAACTTCGGCGTCCTGCGCGGCCTGTGGGAGAACAACAAAGGCGACCTGATCCTCAGCAAGCCCCAGGGGATCACCCACGGCGGCGGGCAGCGGCTCGGCATCACGCCCAGCAGCGTTCTCTACGACCACCTCGTTGAGCTTCTCGAGCGGTTCGCGAATCCGGTGACCAACTGCGAAACGACGGCCAGCTACTGGGTGGGAGTCAGCCACCTGTCCGATATGGAAGTCCTCGAGAAGGCGGCGATCCTCTTCGCCGGCCGGCGACCGACCGGCGCCGAGATCACCGACGTCGAACGCGGTCGACTGGCCGACGCCGTTCGTCGCACGCTCGTCGGCGATCATTTCGAGAGTTTCATTCGCGAGGGCGCCAACGATCACCTGCTCACGGACAAGTTCCTGAACCGCGGAACGAGCGCGTTCAACGTCCTCAAGGGCGAGTACGCCTATCCCAGGCTCTACGGCCGCATCAACTACATCGAGGACCTGATCGGCGGCGAGGCAGCCGATCTCGCGTGGCAGATGACGAATCGCGCGCTGGCGCGCGAACCACTGGAGCTCATCGTCAACATCGCCGCGCACGAACGCTCTTACACCGAGATCGTCACGGCCGACTACATCATGGTCAATCCGTGGTCGGCCGCCGTGTACAACACCAACTCCTCGCTCTCGAGCGAGTTCGACGAGGAGACCTGGCAGCCCGGCCACAACCAAGGCTACCGGCTGCCGAACTACCCGCAGGCGGGTATCCTGACCTCGCCGATGTTCCTCAATCGGTTCCCTTCGACCGCGACAAACCGCAATCGCGCACGCGCACGCTGGGTCTCCAAGCTCTTTCTCGGCCAGGACATCGAAACGCTCGCCCCGCGCGCCGTCGACCCGGCCGCGCTCGAGAACGAGGACAACCCAACGATGTACAATCCGAATTGCACCGTCTGCCACACGGTGATGGACCCGATGGCGGGGACATTCCAGAACTTCGGCGACGACGGGCTCTATCTCGAGAACAACAGCGACTCGCTGCCACGCGAGTACAAACGTACCGAACTCTACGAGAGCGGCGATCGCTGGTATGCCGACATGCGTGCGCCCGGGTTCGCCTCACAGCTCATGCCCGGAAGCTACCGTGACAACAGCCTGGAGTGGCTCGGACAGGAGATCGCCAACGATCCGCGATTCGCTCGCGGCGCCGTTCAGTTCTGGTACGAGGCGATGTTCGGCCGCCCGCCGCACGCCCGCCCCCTCGATCCGACGGCCGCTGACTATCGCCCCCGGCTGGCCGCGTTCGTGGCGCAAGACGAGATCTTCACCGACATCGCCAACAAGTTCCGCGACGGCACGGCAGGCACGGGCCGCAACGGCGCCCACAACCTAAGAGACTTGCTCGTCGAACTGACGCTCTCCCCACTGTTCACGGCGGTGGGCGCGACGGGCAGCGACGCGACTCGCGACCTGGAACTGGCCCAGCTCGGCTTCGTGAAGCTGCTCACACCCGAGCAGCTCAACCGCAAGTTCGAGGGAACGACGGGCTACCGCTGGGCCCGCCTCTCCGACCCCGAAGAGCCCGACCTGCTCGGGCGCTACCGCATCTTCTACGGCGGCATC
>SPBQ01000273.1 GCA_004525875.1 Myxococcales bacterium | reverse complement strand
CTCTGAGGATACACGCGCAATTCTCCGGGAGATCGCCACGCTACCGCCCGACACGATCGTTGCCGCCGCGCCCGGCTTCGCCGAGGTCGTCCCCGCACTGGCCGGCCGCAAGGTGCTCGCGTTCTCGGACCGCGGCACGGTCGTCTTCGCCGGATCGCTCCACGAGGCGCAACGGCGCATGCGCGCAGCAGCCGCGCTGGTCGGGCTGCGCGGAGGCAGCCGGCGCATGCGCAACAGGATCGTCGGTGCTTACGGCGTCACGCACACCGTGTACGACGGCCACGGCTGCGACCGCCGCGCGGCACCGATCGCTCGCGCCGGCTCGCTGCGGCTTTGCGCCGAGCGCGTCCGCGAGCACGCCAAGAGGTTCCTACCGCTGTCAACGGCCGTGGCCACCGCCTCCGCGCGCGGCGCACTGATCGCCCGACTCGGGCCGGCGGCCGGGTCCGACACGCAACATGCGCTCTTCGACTGCCGCCCGGCACCGGTCGAGAACAAGGTCACGGGATCCGCGCTGCGTGCGCTGCACTGGAAGCGAGACAGTCGATGGACTGCGAAGCCCGTGACGGTCGACTGCGTGGCGCGACCGCTCGTTGCCGAGCGCGGCGGGCGGCTACGCATCGCAATGGTCCTGCCGCGTGCGAACGAGGCGATCGTCTACCGCATCTCCATGTTCACGGAGCAGGGAATGATCATCCGCAAGCACGGCGCGCTCGATTTCCGCGGCAACCCGGACGGCGAGATCCGGCTGCCGGACGTGACGTCGCGAAAGCTGCGCGTGCGCCTGGCACCCGCATACCTGCCGTACCTCAACGTGGAAGCGCTGGAGTGGCGACGCTGACAGGGATCAGGCGACGCAGCGACCCGCCGCCGTCGCGGATTCACCGGCGGGGTCGGAGAACGAGAAGCCGAGCCAGGACCGCTCCAGCTCCTTCATCTCCTCGAACACTCCTTGCTCGATCGACCGGTAGCGCGACAGCGTGTCGCGCGCGCGCTCCTCGGCGTGCGGCCCCGCGGCCAGAGTCACCAGGTAGTCTTCCATCCAAGCGATGTGCCACTTCTCGTCCTTGGTGACCTCGCTCAGGACAGCGAGCGTCTTGTCATCGCACAGCGTACTGGCGGCGTGATCGACATAGCGCCTCTGTGCGCGCTCCTCGACGATGACGGTGAGGGCGAACAGGTCGAGGATGCTGGTCGGTACGCCAAGAGCCTTGCCGAGCCTACGCTGGTAGCCGTCAGGAACCTCGACCGGGAGACCGCCCTCGTCCTTGATGCGCTTGGTCCATAGCCAGGCGTGACGGGTCTCGTCGTGGATGTGGCGGGAGAACAAGACCTGCGCCTCCGGATCCTTGATGCGCGCCATCATCTTGATGAGAAGGCTCGCACCACGCATCTCAGCGTCGCGGTAGTAGCTGAAGACCTTGATCAGGGCGTCGTGCTGTATCGTCATCCACTACTCTCCACACCCGGGGCGGGGCATTGTGGGCACAGTAATCCGGTCGAATACAATACCGCCCCCCTCAGGTCTAATGATCGATAGTAGCAGCTTCACCGCTGCGCCTAAGCCGATCCGCCGCCTTGTGCAGAACCGGCAGGACCGGCCGAGTTCGGGTCGCTCGACCGCGCGGACCGGCTCATCGCCCGTAGCGCGGCCACGAGATCGACCTCGCCTCGCGTGTCAGCACGGCGATAGTCGCGCAGCGCATTCTCGAGCTGCCGGCGACGCTCAGGATCGGTGTCCGACATGGTCAGCTCGGCGTAAGCCGCGGCCGCGTCGGCGACGGCCAGTCGTTCGTACCCACGACCCGGAACGAGGGCAGGCAGCACGCGCTTGAGCGAATGGCTGCCGTGAAACCACGGGTGGTAGACGTTGCCGCGCACCACCGCGAGGAGATCGACCACGCGCGGGCGAAAGCGCTCGAGTAGCCTGCGACCGGACTGTGGGAAGCGCGCCGCGAGCGCCTCGAGACGCTGCTGCTCGTAGCCCGAGTAGACCACGATCGAACCGGAACCCGGCAGCGCCGCGAGCAAGGAGTCGATGAACCGAGGGCGCGGATCGCCGGCCTCGGTCCAGAGGAACTCCTCGTGCCTGAGCGAGCCGTCGGCGGCCTCGATGTGGGCGGACCACTGGAACGGGATCACCTCGTGCGGGCGCGTGCCGGGGTAGATGGGAAGCGGCGGCGCGAACGTCTCGAAGTCGAGATACGTCACGGGCGGCGTGATCGTCGCCAGTGCCCGTCTGAGCGGCTTGCGCTTGAACATGACCTCGCCGCTGACGACGCCGCGCCGGACTCTCTCTTGCAGCTCCGTGAGCGAGTAGAGGCCCTCGGGCATCTGCGCGATGTCGTCGACGCCGTCGGCGCGGAGGCGATCGAGCAGAGGGGCATCGGCGCGAGGCAGCTCGGTCACGTGATGGACGGGCGCGTGCCGCCAGCAATGGGGGATGAACGGGCAAGGATAGGGCTGCCGGCACTGGCGGCCGATATCGATGTCGGGCTCGTCATCACGCGCGAGCACCCACCTCATCGCGGGCAGCTCGGCCGCAACGCGCGCAGACGCCGCCCGCGCCTGCTCGGTGATGTCGGCCGCGGTGAACAGCGCCTGCGGATCGTACGGACCACCGTTCCACACAGATTTCGGGTCCAGGTGCATGAGGACCACGCGCGTCACCGGGATCCCCTGTCCTTCGATCGCGTGCAGCTGCACGGCGACATCGGTGACGTGCTCGTCCTTCACGCGCGAGCTCGATTTGACCTCGTACAGCTCGAACCCCGCCCTGGTCCGCACGATGGCATCCGCACGGATCCGCACGCCGTCGGCCTCGAAGGCCGCCTCGAAAATCGCCGGCACGGAGACATCGGCGAGCAGCACACGCGTCAGCTCGACGGCGCGGCGGTGACGAGCCGCAGCGACGTCGACCAGCCCGCCCCCCGGCCAGCGGCCGCGCGCGAGCTCACCGACGCGGTGTCCGGCGGCCAGCCGCAGTCTCGTCGCACGATCGGGCGGCGTTGCCAGCTCTCGGTGATACGACTCCAGCCAGAGCCGACGCTGACACCGCAGCCCCGCCTGGAAACGTGTTTTGGAGATGCTCGTGGAGGTACGCGGCACGTTCGTCGTTTCTCGCAACCACGGCGCCGGCCCGCCCGCACCGCGCAAGGCGTCATACGACTGTCCATCGCGGCCGGATGCAAGCTCGCGCGCGGCGCTCGATCGTCCGCGTGCGGTCATGCTAGTCTGGGCGCAACATGGGCACCAAGGGCACCAGCGGCATCCAGTTCTGGTATGACTTCACGAGCACCTACTCGTATCTCGCCGCAGCGCGCGTCGACCGAGTCGCGGCCGAGCGTTCGATCGTAGTGGAATGGAAGGTGTTCCTGCTCGGTCCGATCTTCGCCGAGCAGGGGTGGAACGACTCGCCTTTCAACATTTACCCGGCCAAGGGCCGCTACATGTGGCGGTACCTCGAGCGGCGTTGCACGGCGGCCGGCGTCGCGATCGCACGCCCTTCGCAGTTCCCGCGAAACGGCCTGCTGGCGGCCCGTGTCGCGTTGCTGGCAGAGCCCGAGGGATGGTCGCCGAAGTTCGGGCGGGCCGTGTTCCAGGCAAATTTCGCGGAGGACCGAGACATCTCGTCTTGGGACACCGTCAGCGAGATCGTCACCTCGATCGGTCAGGATGCCGATTCACTCTACGAGCGCGCGATGACCGAGACGAACAAGGACGCTCTCAAGAAGCGGACGCGAAAGGCGGCCAAGCTCGGGCTCTTCGGCGCGCCGACCTTCGTCGTCGGAGACGAGCTGTTCTGGGGCGACGATCGGCTCGAGGACGCGCTCGACCACGCGGCTCGCGCCGCGGGTGCCTGAGCGCCACCCCTCTCCACACCCGGCTCCCACCACCCCTGTTGACTGACCCCCGTCCGGGTCGTATCAGGAGTCTCCCTGTTCGACCTACGTATATTCCCCAGTGTCGATCCAGGAAACGGGGGCAGACCACGATGGAGACCTTCAGCACTCTGGAAACGTTCGAGCACCGCGGCGATCTCGTCTACGTCAACGCTTGCCGGAGCGTGCTCGACGGCTGGACCGTCAACGCGACCGTCATCGGCCATGCGAGCTCGGCCCGACACGCCGACCCCGCCCTGATGGACATCACCGACCTGGTCGGCATGCGGTTCTCCTCCCGCGAGGAGGCCATCACTACCGGCACGCGGGTCGCTCGCGCCTATCTCGACAATCTCGGTTCCTAGCGGCCGAGCGTTTCCGATACCCTCCCCCGCCGTGGGCGACCGATCGTTTCGAACCGATCTCTGCGACCTGTTCGGCATCGAGCATCCGATCGTGCTCGCGGGCATGGGCGGCGTCTCCATGTCCGACCTCGTCGCGGCGGTTTCCAACGCGGGCG
>SPBQ01000465.1 GCA_004525875.1 Myxococcales bacterium | reverse complement strand
TGCACGTCCGGTTTGATGAGCGGGATGTGGAAACGGGGCATGGCGCCGCTAGTGAGGCACCGGCAGACGAAAGGGCCGGCGACGGATAGGCGACGACCTGCGCAACCGCGCCACATCTCGACTCTACTGAAGCACTCTGCTCCGACGCCCGAACGCCCGCCATCTCGGGCCGTGCTCGCTCTTCACTCGTCAACGTACTGTCCGGTACGTCTCCTCGCTCATCACTGCGCTTGGCCCGATCTGACGCGCGTTCGTGCGTCTCGCGACGAGCGTTCACGAATAGTCCAGGCTAGGCGGCCCGTGCTGCCGTCTTGCGACTCACCGCCACCATGCTCGCGGGCAGGATGTCGAGATACACCTCCTCGTAGGCGAGTCGGCGCTCGGTCCACGCGAAGTAGGCGGCCAGCATCGCCGAGGCGACGGCGAGGTTCGTGAACAGGAGCTGCGGCGCGCTCGCCTGCTGTTCGGCGCAGCCCTTGTCGGTGGGCAGCTTGTCGGCCGGCTGGGCGATCTCGGGGTGGAAGCGGCTGATCGGGTTGGTCAGGTCGATACCGCCGGCGCGCAGATAGACCTGTACGTTGCCGTAGGTGCCGGTGTTGCCGTCCTCGACGCCGTCGTTGCCGCCCGAGAACAGGACCACGTCGTCGAGCTCGGCGCAGCGCTGCTCGACCAGGCGTCGCGTCATGTGGTTGTCCGGCTGGCACAGCACGACATCGCCGGGACCGACGACCGATGCGATGTTCTCGGGCGTCACGTAGTCCTCCACCGGCAACAGCGTGAGAACATCGCCGTAGTCCTCGCCGACTTCCTCGACGAGTACCCTCGCCTTGGGGCCGTAGCTGCGAAACTGCATCCGCGTCTTGTTGCCGGGCTCGAAGGTGTCGCCGTCGACGGCCAGGATCGTCAGCCGGCGCTTGCGCGAGTGCAGGAACTGCGCGAGCAGGCGCAGTACGTGGTGGCCGATGCCGCCGAGCCCGATCACGACGTGGCGTCGCGGCTCGAACTCGCGTCCACGCAACGTCTCAGTGCTGTTTGTCGATGCTGCTGAGGCCGTTGCCATTGTCTCCGTCTCCGTTGCCGTGATCGTGATCGATTCCACCCTCGAGTCGGTGGCGGTCCGTGGGAGTCGGGAGGGCGGTCGGCCGGACAGCGCCATGCGCCTGGGATCCTGCGTTCGCCCGCGCCGAGCGGACGATGTCCGTGAGCGGGCGATGCGCCACCTGACCCTTCCCCGTGTACGCGAGCTGGACCTGCTCGAGCCACTCGGTGGGCGCGCCGCCGGCCAGCGCGCGCCCCATGTCGAACGGTTCGACGAGGTCGTAGGTGTACTTCGAGTAGCGCTGCCCCGACGCCGTGAGCGAGGCGGCGACCGACACGCGGTCGCGGTCTAGGTGGCCGACGACGGCGTGAATGCCGTCGAGATTCTCCTCGTCGATGCAGTCGGTGTGCGACGCATAGGCCGACAGCTCCGCATGGCTGTGGATCGAACCGCAGCGAACGTAGCCTTGCGGCCGTTCGCCATGCTCGTAGCGTAGTTCCAGCGACGCGTACCACTGGCCGCGGTGGTTGCGGTAAACGGGAATGGTCTGGCGAGGGACTTCCATCCGGTAATCGCGCGTGTCGGGGTTGAAGAACAGCAGCACCACGCCCTCGCCGTCGCAGGTGCGGAACACGTCGCAGAAGAAGGCAGTGGCCTCCTCCATGATGCGGGCGGGTACGCGAGGCCCGAGCAGCCGGCAGGTCTCGTGTTCCTCCTCGAGTCCGGGCACACCGCGCACGGCGCGGGTCACCGACTCGAACAGGGCGGTGCGGCGCACCTCGAACACGCCGTTGGCGGCGGCCTCGAAGTAGATCGGAGCGTCGGGCTCGGGCGTGTGTCCGTCCTTGAGGATGATCGGGAACATCAGAACAACCCCAGCTGGCCCAGGCGCCGCCGCCGGCGTCTGCTGCCGTTGCTGACTGCCAGCATCCCGGCGAGCTCCTCGGCCGTTGTCAGCGTCGCGGCGGCCTGCACCTGCTCCATCATCGAGCCGAGCTCGTCGGTCAGTCCGCGCTCCGCGCGTTTCCAGGGCACGTCGAGAGCGAAGCACGGGTTCTTCGTGGTCGCGTCGTGCCAGGCGGCCACCGACGACACGCGCGGATCCACGTCGCGCATGAGCTGCCAGTACGAGCTCCCCTCGTGTGTGTCGGAGGAACGGTTGAACTTCGCCGAGAACGTGTGCTGAACGACGGTCTTGATCTTCTGTTGCCACGACTGGCCTGCGATCGTCGGGAGGTTGACCAGGCACAGCCACGCCTTCTGTCCGTAGGCGTCGGGCGAGACGTTGAGCAGGTTCGGCAGCAGCAGCGTGTCGTCGTCGCCGAGCGGCTCGCGGCGGTAGAACAGCTGCTGCTGGCCGGTGAGCTGGCCGTCGTGCAGTACGAGCAGGATCTCGACGTAGGGAAAGGAGAGATAGCGCCTTTCGTAGACGGCCCGTTCCCCGTACGGCACCGGCGAGTCGTCGGCCAGCCATTGCACCGAGCGCGCGCTCGGTGGGATCTCGATGCAGAGCCCCACCGTGTCGCCGCGCTGGATCCAGTGCCGCACGCCGATGGGCAGGGTTCCGCATCCCGGACCGCAGTCGTGCTTCGTGCCGACGCGCTCGACGAACTCGGCGATGCTCATCTCGCTCGTCTTGCCGCCGACGTGGCTGACCACGACCGCCCCGCCCTCGATGTGAATCTGGGGCGCGTTCACCCCTTCTCTCCGGTGCGGTGCACGAACTCGAGCGTGCTGCCGCGCTGCAGGCGCATGTCGGGCGCCGCATCCTCGCCGTCGACGACGACGTCGAC
>SPBQ01000085.1 GCA_004525875.1 Myxococcales bacterium | reverse complement strand
GCTTTTCGACTGTCTCGCCCGCCGGCTCCGGCACCGCTCGTGGATGCCGCAGTTGGAGGCGTGCCGGATGAAGGCACGGTCGCGTGAGGCCTCGACGTCGGCGCGAGAGTGGCTGTCTGGGGCGTGTCGTGCTGGGCACGAAAGGCCTGTGCGTCGAACGCCTCCTCGTCGGCATCGGTGAGTACCGCGAGCAGGGTTCCGCACGGCACGGTCTCGCCGGGCTCCACGTAGATATGGCCTAGCAGACCCGAGGCGGTTGCCTCGACCTCGATCTCGGCCTTCTCCGACTCGATGACGAGCAGGATCGCGCCCCGCTCGATCGTCGATCCGAGATCGCAACGCCATTCGATGACCGTGCCCTCGGTCATCGTCATGCCGAACTTCGGCATCTTGATCGGGGTCGCCACGCTCGCGGGTCCGAGGCTCAGCCCATTTCGCGTACGGCCGCGACGACCTTTTCGGCTGACGGCATGTAGGCCGCCTCGAGCGCCGCGTTGAACGGGACCGGCGTGTGCGGCGCGGTGACGCGCTTGACGGGGGCGTCGAGGAAGTCGAATCCCTTGTCGACGCACAGCGCCGCCACGTCGCTGGCGATCCCGCAGCGGGGTGTCGCCTCGTCGACGACGACCAGGCGGCCCGTCTTCTCGAGCGAGGCGAGGATCGCCGACTCGTCGAGTGGTGCGAGACTTCGCAGATCGATCACCTCCGCGCTGATACCGTCGCCGGCGAGCGTGTCCGCCGCGGCCAGCGCCATCTTGACGGTGGCGCCCATGCCGACGGGCGTCACGTCATTGCCTTCGCGCGCGACCGCCGCCTTGCCGATGGGGATCATGTAATCCTCTTCGGGCACGTCGGTCGAGTCGAAGAGGATACCCTTGGCTTCGCAAAAGACGACCGGATCGTCGTTGCGAATCGATGCCAGCAACAGGCCCTTGGCGTCGTAGGCGTTGGAGGGAATGACGGTCTTGAGGCCGGGAATGCCGGCCGTGATCCAGTAGAGCGACTGCGAGTGCTGGGCGGCCGACTGCATGCCGGCACCCGTCACGGTGCGGACGGTGAGGGGGACGCTCGCCTTGCCGCCGAACATGTAGCGAAGCTTGGCGGCCTGGTTGAGCAGCGGATCGAGGCACACGCCGAGGAAATCGATGAACATCAGCTCGGCGACGGGACGCATGCCGGTCGCGGCGGCGCCGACGGCCGTGCCGATCAGGCCCATCTCGCTGATCGGCGTGTCGAGCACGCGCTCGGGCCCGAACTCGGTGATCAGCCCGCGCGTCGTGCCCATGATGCCGCCGGCTTCCTCGGTTCCCTCGGCCTCGAGGGCTCCGCCACCTGCGACGTCCTCGCCCATGAGGATGACGTCGGGGTCGGTTCGCATGGCGATCCGCAGTGCTTCGTTGATGGCCGCGGTCGTTGTCAGCTCGCGGGCCATATCAGGACTCCTTCGCATAGACGTCCTCGTAGAGGGCGTCGGCCGTGGGCATCGGATCGTTCTCGGCATCGGCGACGGCGCGGGCAAGCTCTTCTTCGACTTCCTCATTGATGCGATCCAGATCGGCGGTGGCAACCAGCCCGTCGCCGACCACGCGGGCACGGAACCGATCGATGGCGTCGCGCTCGTTCCTCCACTCGTCGGCCTCGGCCCGGGAGCGGTACGCGAGCGGGTCTCCAACGTAGTGCCCGAAGTATCGATACGTCTTGCACTCGAGCAGCGTCGGCCCCTCGCCACCGCGCGCAGCCTCTATCGCAGCCCCGGCTTTCTCGTGTACGTCGAAGAAGTCGTTACCGTCGGCGATCGCCTTGCGCATGGCGTAGCTGTCGGCGCGCACCGCGATGTCTTCGACAGGCACGACGAAAGCGGTCGGCGTGAACTCTCCCCAGCCGTTGTTCTCGACGACGAACACGGCCGGCAGTTTCCAGTTCGAAGCCATGTTGAGCGCTTCGTGGAACTGCCCCTGGTTGCTCGCACCGTCGCCGACGAAGGCAACCGCGATGCCGCCGGTCTTCTTGAGCTTGCAGGTGAGGGCTGCGCCGGTGGCCAGCGGGATGCCGGCGCCGACGATGCCGTTGGCGCCGAGCATGCCCTGGTCCATGTCGGCGATGTGCATCGAACCGCCCTTGCCCTTGCACAGACCCGTGCTGCGGCCGAACAGCTCCGCCATCATCCCCTTGACGCGCACGCCCTTGGCGATGCAGTGGCCGTGGCCGCGGTGGGTGGTCGCAACGTAGTCGCGTTCGGTGAGATGGGCGCACACGCCGGCCGCGACGGCCTCCTGGCCGGCCGACAGGTGCAGGAAGCCACCCAGCTTACCGGCCGTCACCAGCTCGATCAGCTTCTCCTCGAATGCGCGAATCATCCGCATCTTCCGGTACGTGACCTGAAGCTGCTCGCTGGTAAGCGTCGTCATCGTCATCGTCATCTCCTCGCGGGCCGAGGTTTCGGAGCGCGACATTATGTTGGCTGCGACGGCTGAGTCGAGTTGAAGCCCGGTCGGGCGGCGCGTCGGAGGCAGGATCGGGCGGGTTCAGGAGGCCCGGCGGAGCAACTCCTCGGTGACGCTCCAGAGACGATCGGCGATCGCCGGACTCACCGCATGGTCGAGGTATCCGGTCGTGACTCCCTCGGTGCCGACGGGCGCCGACACCGAGCAGTCTTCGAGGTAGAGACCTCCCTTGCCGTCGAGCTCCGGTGCGGTTGCCGCCCACACCGACGTCGCCGCACCCGCCGCGACCTCCTTGAAGCCCCCGGCCTGTGTGCTGACGCGCCCGCTGATCTCGATGATGTCGGCTTCTTCCAGGTGCCGGCCGAGGTCGGTGACGATCGCGCCCGGGTGAACCGCGAACCCGCGCACCCCTTTGTCCTTCAGGCGCGCGTCGAGGCCGACGGCGAACAGGGCGTTGGCCGTCTTCGCTTGCCCGTACGCCTCCCACTTGTCGTAGGGTTTGTTCTGGAAGTGGATATCATCGAAGTCGATGGGCGCGCGTGTGTGGCCGAAGGAGCTGAGGCTCACGACGCGCGCGGGCGCGCCGGCCACGAGCAACGGTGTCAGCAGATTCGTCAGCAGGAAGTGGCCCACGTGGTTGGTGTCGAACTGAAGCTCCCAGCCGCGCTCGGTGCGCGCGAGGGGGCAGGCCATCACGCCGGCGTTGTTGACGAGGATGTTGAGCGCGTCGTACGTGCCGCCGACGTGATCGGCAAAAGCCCGGATTCTCGCGTGGTCGAGCAGATCGAGGGCTGCGACCCGAACCCTGTCGTTGCCGGTCGAGGCGCGGATAGCGGCCGCGGCTTGCTCGCCCCGGCCGAGGTCGCGGCATCCGATGGTCACCGCGGTGCCCGCCGAGGCCAGCGCCCGCGCGGTCTCGGCGCCGAGCCCGCCCGAGGCTCCCGTGACCACGGCCGTCTTGCCGGTCAGGTCGATGCCGGCCAGGACGTCGTCCGTGGTCGACGCGAATCCGAACGCTCTATTGCCGTCACCCATGGGCGCGTGGACTATCGGCTTCGCGGGGCTCTTGCTAGCCTCCGGGAAGAAGGCGTCCGTATCCCGACGGTCGCTGTGGGCCACGGTGCCCGGGGAGGTTGCATGAAGATCAGGATCGAACGCGACACGATGGGCGAGATCGAGGTTCCCGCGGACCGCTACTGGGGCGCGCAGACGCAGCGATCCCTCAATAATTTCAAGATCGGGACCGAGCGCATGCCGCGAGCGCTCATTCGCGCGATCGGCGTCGTCAAGCAGGCGGCAGCAAAGGTGAACGCCGAGCTCGGCAACATCACGCCGGAGGTGGCGGGGCTGATCGAGTCGGCGGCGGAGGAAGTGGTCGCGGGCAAGCTCGACGATCACTTCCCGCTCGTGGTCTGGCAGACGGGCAGCGGCACCCAGACCAACATGAACGCCAACGAGGTGATCGCGAACCGGGCGATCGAGCTCCACGGCGGCAAGCTCGGGTCTAACGATCCGGTCCATCCCAACGACCACGTCAACAACTCGCAGTCGACGAACGACTCGTATCCGACGGCTATCCACGTGGCCGCGGCCGGCGAGATCCACGGGCGGCTGCTGCCGGCCCTGGGTCGCCTGCGCGCCGAGCTCGAGCGCAAGACGGAGGCGTTCGACAGCATCGTCAAGATCGGCCGCACGCATCTTCAAGATGCCACCCCGCTGACGCTCGGGCAGGAGTTCTCGGGCTATGCTGCGCAGATCGGTCTGGCCGAGGAGGCCCTCGAGAACTGCCTCGGCCAGCTCTACCTGCTCGCGATCGGCGGGACCGCGGTCGGTACCGGGCTCAACACGAAGCCGCGCTACGCCGAGAAGGTCGCCGCGGCCATCGCCAGCCGCACGCGGCTTCCGTTCATCTCCGCACCGAACAAGTTCGCGCAGCTCGGCGGCAAGGAGGGCCTCGTCACGGCGTCGGGAGCGTTGCGCACGACGGCCGGTGCGCTCAACAAGATCGCGAACGACGTGCGATGGCTCGCGAGTGGGCCCCGCTGCGGGATCGGCGAGATCGTGATCCCCGCAAACGAGCCGGGATCGTCGATCATGCCGGGCAAGGTGAACCCCACGCAGTGCGAGGCCGTCACCATGGTCGCTCTGCGCGTCATGGGTAATGACGTGACGGTCGGAATCGCGGGCGCATCCGGAAACTTCGAGCTCAACGTCTACATGCCGGTGATCGCGTACTCGATTCTCCAGTCGATCGAGCTACTCGCCGATGTGACGGGATACTTCCTGGCCAACTGCGTGGTCGGAATCGAGCCGAACCGCGCGAATATCGAGCTCAATCTCGAGCGATCCCTGATGCTCGTGACCGCTCTGAACCCGCACATCGGCTACGAGAAGGCGGCCGATGTCGCCAAGACCGCGTACAAGGAGGGCAAGACGCTCAAGCAAGTCGCCGTCGAGAAGGGGTACGTGACGGCGGACGAGTTCGACCGGATCGTGGTTCCCGAGCGCATGGTCCGGCCAGAATGAGGGTGGTTCCGTCCCTGGCCCTCACCAGCTCTGCGGGAAGCCGGTGAACGCGGCCGGAATCGTGCGCACGTCCTGGAGAAGCTCGCGCTGCAGGCCCTCGGGAGTGCTTTCGTCGAAGCCGAGCGTCACGCTGTCGCTGATGCCGCCGAAGCGCTTCTCCATCGCTGCCACGATCTCGTCGTGGCGCCCGATGGCGATGAATTCGTGCAAGACATGGTCGGGAATCTCGGCGGCCATCTCCTTCCACTTTCCCTCCTTCGACATCTGGTGGAGCTTCATGCCGAGATCGTCCCAGCCGTGCTCGGCGAGCACGCCGTGGTAGCTACGGGTGGAGCCGTAAAACGCCACGCGGTAGCGGCACCAGTCGAGCTGCTTGGCCACGGCCTCGTCGTCGGCGCCGGTGGCAATGAACCCACCGCCCCAGAGCTCGAAGCTCGAGCGATCGCGTCCGGTTTTCGCCAGCCCTTCTTCGATGGCGGGCAGCGCGACCTGCTCGAGGTACTTTCGCGTGGCGAACCCGTGCAGGCGCACGCCGTCGCAGTGGCGGCCGGCCATTCTCATCATCGCCGGTTTGACGGCGGCAATGCTGATCGGGATGCCCGGCAGACCGCAGGGCGGTGGCGAGAACTCCGGAGTCATCAGCGTGAAGCGGTAGTGCTCGCCCTCGTACTGGAGCTTCTCGCCCTTCTCCCAGCAGCGCCAGATCGCGCGCAGCGACTGAACGTATTCGCGTAGGCGGGGCAGCGGGGGGCTCCACGCAACGCTGAAGCGGCGCTCGTTGTGGCCCTTCACCTGGGTTCCGAGCCCGAGCGTGAAGCGGCCCTTCGACTGGACGTGCAGGTCCCAGGCCGTGTTGGCCACGACCATGGGGCTGCGCGGGAAGCACACGGCGATCGCCGTTCCGAGACGCACGCGCTCGGTCGCGGTTGCCGCGAACGCGAGCGGGATGAACGGGTCGGCCGCGATCTCGAAGCTCACCAGGCCGTCGAAACCCGTCTCCTCGGCCTTGCGCGCGGCGGGTCCGATCGCGTTCCAGTCGTTCAAGGGAATGCCGGTCTCGATTCTCATGTGGGTGCTCCGGCCCGGCGGGGTGACCGCGTTCGATTGACCAGGGGCCGGCGTCCATTTATGTCAATGGGGCCGCCGCGTCCACGCCCGCGTGCGGCAGGCTTGATGCCTCGATACGCCTACGAGCGCCTTTCGGCGCAAGACAATACGTTTCTCCTGATGGAGCGGTCGAACGTGTACATGCACGTTGCGGCCACCTCGGTGTACGAGAGCGGGCCCCTAGTCGGCCCCGACGGTGCGTTCGACATCGCCGCGTTTCGCCGGGCGGTCGAGGGATTCATCCACATCATCCCGCGCTACCGCGAGAAGCTCAAGTGGATCCCGTACGCCGAGGCTCCGGTGTGGGTCGACGACCGCTACTTCAATCTCGACTTCCACGTCCGTCACACGGCGCTGCCGCGCCCGGGCAGCGACGCGCAGCTCAAGAAGCTGGCGGGCCGCCTCATGTCGCAGAAGCTCGATCGCGACCGGCCGCTGTGGGAGTTCTGGGTGGTCGAAGGGCTCGAGGGCGGGCGCTTCGCTCTCATCAGCAAGATCCACCATTGCATGATCGACGGCAGCGCCGGCGCCGACCTGGCGACGATTCTGATGTCGCTCACGCCCGAGCAAGAGCTGCCCGAGATCCATCCGTACGTACCGCGACCGGCGCCGACCGGCCGCGAGCTGGTGCAGGATGAGCTCAAGCGGATGATGAACCTTCCCGCTGCAATCGTCCGCGGCCTGTACGACTTCGGCAAGCATACCGAGGGCATTCGCGGCGAGCTCTTCAAGCGAACCTCGGCGCTGGTCGAGCTGTTCGGCTACGCAATCAAGAAGGCGTCGGACACGCCGCTGAACGGCCGGCTCGGCCCGCACCGCACGTTCGACTGGCTGGGGATGTCGCTCGAGGAGGTCAAGGCCGTGCGTCGCCACTTCGGCTGTACGGTCAACGACCTGGTCCTGGCCACCGTCGCCGGGGCCGTGAGGTCCTATCTGATCCGCCGCCGGGTCGATCCGACCGAGATCGACTTCCGCGTGTCGGCGCCGGTGAGCGTTCGACGCGACGAGGACAGGGGCAAGCTCGGCAACCACGTATCGAGCTGGATCGTGCGCCTGCCGATCCAGGAAAAGGATGCCGTGAGACGGCTCGAATCGATCCATCGGGTGACCGATGAGCTGAAGCGCTCCGAGCAGGCCCTCGGCGTGCAGATGCTGATGGCGGCGGCCGAATGGGCGCCGGCACAGCTGCTGTCGCTCGGGTCGCGGTCCGCCACCGGCCCGATCAACATGATCGTGACGAACGTGCCTGGGCCGCAGATTCCGCTCTACATGCTCGGTTCGAGACTCGTCGAGATGTACCCGCAGGTGCCGCTGCTGGCCAACACCGGGCTCGGCGTGGCGCTGTTCAGCTACAACGGCCGGATGTGCTGGGGGTTCAACGCGGATCCGGGCGTGGTTCCCGATATTGCGGAGTTCGTCCGCATGGTCCGGAACTCGTTCGATGAGCTAGCGAGCGCGGCCGGTGTCGATCTCACGGGCGACCTGCGCGTGCGTGTCGCCGGTGATGCGGCCAGCACGGCCGGCACCGGCGCTGCCGGCGACGCCCGGGATGTATCATCTGTCGATGCGGAGGAGGTGAGCGATGAGGGGATCGATGGCGACGCGGATCGCGCCGAGCTACCGGGCAACGGCAGACCGCGTGCCTGAACGACATCGGTACGGGGCCTAGCCCCGGCGGTGCTGACGTTCTCACTACTCTGGGAAGCCTGCGTGGGCTCGGACCGCCGTGAAGGCGTGCCGGAGGTTCGACCGAGCGCGTCGCTGCTCGCAAAGATCCTGCTCGACGAAGGGTTGCTGCGCGCGATGTCGGGCTCGTCCGGTTTCTGGGCGCACCCGAGCCGTCTCGAACGCACAGTGCGCAAGGAGGTCTCGAGCGGCATCGACTTCTACGACGAGCGCGGCTGGCTCGGCGATCCCGCTTCCTATCATCGTGAGCCGCCCGAGCTGCTCGAGCCGGACCTGCGGCGAGTCTGGGGCCTGATCCCCCATGAGCACCTCAGCTTCGAGAGCGGCTACGCGCCCGTTGTTGGAGAGCCGGGCCGTCGCCGCTGGCTCGGTTACCGGGAGAACCATCGCGCGCATGCGTGGGTGCTGCGGCATGCTGAACACGAGCGTCCCTGGATCATCACGCTGCATGGCTACGGT
>SPBQ01000431.1 GCA_004525875.1 Myxococcales bacterium | reverse complement strand
TGCTGGATCGGCCCCTGGTTCGACAGCAAGTGGCCGAGTCCGTGAGCTCCCGTGCCGCAGTCGAGCACGATCAACGTGCCGCCCGCCGAACGCACCTCGACACACGACGTGTTGCCGCCGTATCGGACCGTCGACGGTCCGGCCTTCGCGATCGAGCCGCGTGTTCCCCAGAACCTCACCCGCATAGTGAATCCCCAGCCTACTTCCAGTGTACGGATCCGGCTTCACGGGCCGCAACCGCGTTGATGGCTACCTGGGCGCGGAATTCGATGAGGAGGGAGGCAGACGCGTGGGCGGACGCCATGTGGTAAGCGCTGAAGACCCTACCCGTCTGTGCCGACACGACGGCGACAACCGCGGCATCAGGAGCCGACGTTCTCCTTGCTTGGACGCAGCAGGCGTAGGAATGTGATCGAGAAGATGGAAGTCTCTGACGTCAAGTTTACCAAGAGTGGCGACGTCCACATCGCCTACCAGCGCTACGGATCGGGGCCGGATGTAGTCATCATCCCCCCACTCGTGGGGAACGTCGAGCTCGGCTGGGAGCAGGAGGTCTACCGCCGGGCGCGCGAGCACAACGGTCGATACGTGCGCGCTCTCGAGTTCGACAAGCGCGGAATCGGAAGCTCGGACCGTTTCGAGCACGCCCCTACGCTCGAGGAACGGATCGGCGACATCGAGGCCGTCATGGACGCGGAGGGAGTCCAGCGGGCGCATATTCTGGGTCTCTCGGAAGGAGGCGTCATGGCGCAGCTGTTCGCGGCCATGCATCCCGAGCGGGTGGACCGTCTCGTTCTGATCAACTCCACGGCCGGCCTTGCGGGGTCCGACCAGCTACAAGCGTACAGCGATGAGCCCATCCCCCCCTTCGGCGACCTGCTCGCCCGTATTGAGCGTGCGGTGGAGACGTGGGGGCGCGAGCCGGAAGTGTTCGTGGATCTGTTCGCTCCCAGCCAGAACGATAACCCAGCCTTCATCCGCTGGATGGCACGCTTCCAGCGGCAGTCGGCAAGTCCAGCCGACATCAAGCGCCAGCTCGATAGCGTCATCACCCTCGACGCGAACGAGCGCCTGCCCGAGATCAAGGCGCCAACTCTCGTCATGAATGTCACGGGCGATCGCCTCATCCACCCTGCTGTGGGACGGTTTCTGGCGGACAAGATCCCAGGAGCGAGATTCGTCGAGTTGCCGGGCGAGGACCACCTCTGCTGGATCATGCCGAACTGGCACACGTTGATGGATTGCTGGCTCGAGTTCGTCACCGGCGTCGTGCCGGCCTCGCGCAGCGAGCGACGCTTCGCGACCGTGCTGTTCACCGACATCGTCGGGTCGACGGCGCGCAGCGCCGAGGTCGGCGATCGGGCCTGGCGCGGCATGCTGGAGAACCACGACCGCATCGCGTGGGCGACCGTCGACCGGCATCGCGGCAAGCTCATCAAGAACACCGGCGATGGCCTGCTGGTCACCTTCGACAGCCCGTCGGCGGGGATCGGGTGCGCGTCGGACCTCTCACGCGAGCTGGCAAGCGAACAGCTCATCATCCGCGCTGGACTGCACGCCGGCGAGGTCGAGGCGCGCGAGGACGGCGACGTGACGGGGCTCTGCGTGAACCTCGCCGCGCGCGTCCAGGAGGCGGCTCGCGAGGGTGCGACCTACGTCTTCTCGACGATGCGAGACCTCTTACTTGGAGGGGATCTGTCGTTCGAAGACCGTGGCGAGCATAGGCTCAAGGGCATCGAGGGCGCGTGGCGCTTGTATGAGCTCGCGCAGTAGCACCTTTCGAGCAGGCGGCCGTCCACACGACGAGGCGCACCCAAGGGGTCGGCAGGCTCGGTGACAGCGAGTTGAACCGGGTCGCCGGCTTACTGGTCGGCGACAGTATGGGTGAGCTCGAGACGCACCGCGACCGATCGATCGCCGTCGCGGATCAAGTCGATGTAGCGGTCTCGAGCGCCGTACTTCTCGCGCATCATCGCGTGGATACGGCGTCGGCTGACCGGATCGTCGAAGACCGTCACCTTGTAGACTTCGCTCTGGCGACCACGGGTCAAGACGAGCGTGCCGGCCTCCGCGGCTTGATCGAGCCACGGAACCCTGCCCATGCCCGCGCGCAGCCACGCGAAATCACCGTCATCGACTACCCAGAGGCGCGTCCTGCGAATACCGCCGTCGGGTTGCACGGTTTCGACGGTGACGACCTCGGCGCCGGTCTCGGAAGCGAGGATGATCGATGTAACGAAGGTCACGGCCAGCGCGAGCACGAGACCAACGGCGACCAGCAGGCGGCGAACCATGGCGGACGCTACCGTGCAGGCGCGGCTCCCTCAAGCTCCCGGCCCGTAGTGGCACACGGCCCGGCGCGCTCCTGCGCGCGGCCGCTCTCACCGCGGGGTTCGCCGCGGGGCTCAGCGACGGATGCGGCCCGCCGCCTCCTCGACGACCGTTCCCCGGAAGAAGTCGGGATTGGTCGCGGAGTAGAGCCCGACGGGGTTCGAAAACGTGAAGTCGCGAAAGTCCGCCTCCGTGATCAGCCCGTCCTCGACCAGCTCCCACGCCTCGGCGAGCACACCGCGGTTGTCGGGCACGTCCCAGTGGCCGACGTCGGAGCTGAACACGGCGTTGAGCCGGATGCCGTTCGGATTGCGGCGCGTGTCGAACGCCGTGGCGTTCGACGGATCGTCGGCCTCGCAACCGAAGAAGAAGCGGTCGCGGAACACCTCCACGATATCGTCGGCGCTCTCGACACCAGAGCGCTCGAACTCATCGAGCGAGTTGGCGGGGCCGCCCGGGTCGGAGAATGGCCACAGCGCGTCGTCGAGCTCATCGAGGCGGGCGTTGAGCCGATCGCTGCCGTAGCGACCGAACAGGCGGACGAGCTCGTCGCGGTCGATGCGCTCGTGGTCGTACTGGCCGACGAAGTCGCGGTTGCGCTTGCTCCAGCGACCGATGAGATCGGTGAGCAGGGTGGCCGCCCAGGCCACACCACCCTCGAGAAACGCGAAGCGAAGGCCCGGGTGCCGTCGCGCAACGCCATCGAGGAAGAGCCCGCGACAGGCAGCCTCGCCGTCGAGCTACGTCTACAACCACAT
>SPBQ01000530.1 GCA_004525875.1 Myxococcales bacterium | reverse complement strand
CGATCACGACAGCCTCGTCGACCGCGGTTCCGAACCAGAACTCCAGGAGCTCCTCTGGGTCACACATCGTGACCGCGTGGATACACCCAACAGGGGGTCGGGCACAAGCAGACGGGCTAACGCGAGGACAGCACGCGGTGGCGCTTGCGATGCCCGAGCACTTCGATGAAACCGCCGAACGCGCGCTCACTGAGCTCGTACAATCGCCCGATGTTGCGTGGTGTCTCGCGGCGAATCACGTCGGGATCGATCTGCCCGCCCAGCGCCTCGAGCTCGGCAACGTGGATGGGCACGTTCAACCACCGCTCGATGAGCGGCTCATCGACCTCCAGATGGAACTGCAAGCCGTAGGCGCTGTCGCCGTAGCGGAAGGCCTGGTTGCGACAAGTAGGCGAGCTGGCCAGATGCACCGCCCCCTCAGGGATGTCGAAGGTGTCGCCGTGCCACTGGAAGATCTTCTCGGTGTTGTCGAAGCCGCAGAACAGCGGATCGCGCCGCCCCTCCTCGGTGACCGACACGTCGTACCAGCCAATCTCTTTCTCGCCGTTTCGGCGAACGCCGGCGCCGAGCGCGCGGGCGAGCAGCTGCGCACCGAGACAGATCCCGAGCACGGGGATCTCGGCGTCAACGGCCTCGCGAATGAGCTTCACTTCCGTCTCGAGATGAGGATAGGATCCGATCTCTGCGAGACACATCGGGCCACCGAGCACGACGAGCCCGTGGTAGCGGTCGACGCGTGGTAGGGCGTCGGGCTCGCGACTGAAGTTCACGTAGCGGAGGCGGAACCCCGCGTTGCGAAGCATCGGATCGAGCGTGCCGAGAATCTCGAACGCCACATGCTGACAGACCAGGAGCTTCTTCATCTCTCAGTGAAGGGCCGGACGGCCCCTATTCCATCATACACGGCCGCCGGGGCGGACCGCCGTGAATTTCTCGTCGGGCGGCGCCGCCAGGCCATCCGCATCCCGAGCGCCGGCTCAGGTCTTCACCTCCACCAGGATGCCGCGGTAGGAGCTAGCACCGGTGTTGACCGCGCGCTCGACCGACCCCTTCTCGACCCAGTAGACCTGACCGCGTTTGACGGGTAGCTCCAGCGTCGAATTGCCGGCTCCGAGCAGCTCGAGGTGCGGCCCCTCCAGCAGCTCGACCTCGAGACGTTCACCCTCGACGTCGAGGAGCGCGTAGTCGTGCTCGTGGCGGTGGGTGGCGGTCGAGTCGCCCGGAGCCAAACGTTGATCCCAGATCCGGACCTGATCGTCCTCATAAAGGATGCGCGTAGCGAGCGGCGCCGCCGCGACGTCGCGCCCGTGGCCACCAGAATCGCTCGCCTTGCGCTCGCTCATTGGGGTCACCTCTCAATGGTACATGGGTGCATCGGCAGATGGGAGAATGGTAGCAAACGGAACGCCGCGGACAAGAGCTGCACGGCGGCGAAGGCACGGCCCGCACCGGGATGCGGGCGGCTACGAGAACGCGGCGCACGACCGCCGACCACGATTTCCGCGTCGGTGAGCTCGTCCGCCCTCGCCGTCGTGCGCGCAACGACGTTGGTGATGCCGCAGTCGAGATCGAGAAGCTCGCGCTGGTCGGACGGCGCCAGGCGCCGCGGCGTGAATCCAGACGCGTGCAGGACCGACCAGAAACGATTGCCGGGGCGGCCGAAGTGACAGCCGACGGCCGCGGAGTACAGGCTCGGGTTGATCCCGCAGAAGAGCACGCGAAGCCCGGAGGCGATCACGTCGGACAGACGACTAGCCCGGGCGGCCTCGAGATCTTCACGCGTCGGTCGGCTCGACTCCGTGCGCTGGGTGGTGCGAGCCGTGCGCAGCCTCAGGCCGGCGATAGGATCACCACCGGGATGTTGCGCTCGGTGCGTGCCTGGTAGTCGTCGAAGTCGCGGTACATCGAGGTCAGGCGCGGCCAGTAGTCGGCCTTCTCGTCGTCGGTGGCGCGGCGCGCACGCATGCGACACTTTTTGTTGCCGATCTGGACCTCGCAGGCCGGGTTGGCCTCGAGGTTGAGATACCAGGCAGGATTCGTCGACATCCCGCCTTGCGAGGCAACGATGATGATTCTGTCGCCGTCTGCGAGGTACAGAAGCGGCGCCGTTCTCGACTTGGCGCTCTTCCGGCCGGTCGTCGTCAGAAGCATGATCGGTGCGCCGCGCAGCCACTTGCTCCAGACGCGACCACCGGAGCTTCGGTACAGGAAAGCGTTGAGCTTCGACATCACCCGGATGATGGGCTTGGCGAACTTCTCCTCGGACGCGGTGAAAGGTCGTGGCACGGTCG
>SPBQ01000238.1 GCA_004525875.1 Myxococcales bacterium | reverse complement strand
CCCGTACAAACCGTGGGAGAAATGGATCTTCGAGCGAATCCCACTGCTCGCCCGGCTCTACCGCCTGCGCATCTGGTTGCGGGCCGAGCTGCTGTTTCTACCGGCCATGCGCAACAACAAACTGGCGCAGGGCGCCCTGCGACGGCTCTCGCAGCGACATCTCCGAGAGCACATCAGCGATCCGGATCTCATCGCGAAACTGACGCCCGACTATCCCGTGGGCGCGAAGCGGATCCTGTTCTCGGACAACTATTACGCGGCGCTCGCGCGTGAGAACGTCCGCCTGGAGACCGCGGGCATCGAGCGCTTCACGCCCGGCGGCGTCTTGCGCGGAGATGGAGTGGAGGAAGCCTTCGACGTCGTCATCTACGGAACCGGCTTCCGTACCAATCCTTTTCTCGCGCCGATGGAAATCCGCGGCTTCGGCGGCCGGTCGCTCCGCGAAGCGTGGGCCGGAGGTGCACAGGCCTACCTGGGCGTCTCCACGCACGGGTTCCCCAACCTGCACATGATGTACGGGCCGAACACCAACCTGGGTCACAATTCCATCATCGTGATGCTCGAAGCGCAGGCGCGCTACATCATCGCATGTATCCAGGGGATCGCGGCGCGCGGCAGTGCCGCTCTCGACGTGAAAAAGGACGCCGAAATTCGCTACAACGAGGAGATCCAGGTGCGGCTGCATGCCATGGCGTTCTACGAGGTAGAGGCCAGCTGGTACATGGACGGCGGCAAGGTCACGAACAACTGGGCCGGCAGCACCTGGGAGTACATGCGGCGTCTGCGCGAGGTTTCCTGGGACTCCTATCGGTTGCTGGGTCGAGCGTGATCCGCCGCCAACGAGGTGCGACTACCTCACCATCGACCGCTTGGCGACTTCTTCGAGCTTGACCTCGGTGGCGCCACCGCCGATCGTCAGCACGCGCGCGTCGCGGTACATGCGCTCGATTGCCGATTCGCGCATGAAGCCCATGCCGCCGTGGAACTGCACGCAGTCGTACATCACCTGGTTGACGACCTCGCAGCCCCACGCCTTCACGCCCGACATTTCCTTCGCGTTGTCGACGCCCTGCTCGCCGAGCCAGGCGGCGTGATACATCGACGCCCGCACGGCGTCGACCTTCGACTGGGCCAGCGCCAGGCGCTGGCGGATCGCCCCGAGGTCGTAGAGGTGGCCGCCGAAGGCGGGGCGCGCCTGGGTGTACTCGCACGTCATGTCGATCGCCTTCTGGGCGGCGCCGACGCCCATCCCGACCAGCACCATGCGTTCGTTCTGGAAGTTCATCATCGTTTCGTAGAAGCCGCGGTGCGGTGTTCCCAGCAGCTGCGCGTTGGGAACCCAGACGTCGTCGAGCAGCAGCTCCGCGGTGTCCGAAGAGCGCCAACCGTGCTTGTCGAGCTTGGTCGCGACCTGGAAGCCTGGGGTGTCGCGGGGGACCAGGAACATCGAGATGCCATACTTGTTCTCGGGGTCGGTGCGGGCGGCGACGATGGAAAGATCGCCGTAGACGGCATTGGTGATGAAGGTCTTGCGCCCGTTCAGCAGCCAGCCGTCTCCGTCTCGTTTCGCGGTCGTGCGGATACCCGCCACGTCCGACCCGGCATCAGGCTCGGTAACGGCGATCGACAGGATGGTCTCGCCCGCGAGCACGCCGGGCATCCAGCGCTCGTGCTGTTCTTCGGATCCCGAGTTCACGAGATGCGGGCCCGCCATGTCGGTGTGAACGAGCACGGTAACGTCGAACCCCGCGAACGTCGACGACCCGAGCGCCTCGGAGAACGCCGCCGACGCGACGGGCCCGAGACCGAGACCGCCGAGGGATTCGGGCACGCGCATGCAGAGCATCCCCAGAGCGCCCATTCGACGCAGCACCTCGCGCGGCACCCTGCCGTCCTCTTCCCACTTCAGACCTTCGGGCTGAACCTCGCGAGCGACGAAATCGACCGTCTGCTGGTAGATCGCCTCGAGCTCCTCGGTCATGTACGCGTTGCGGTGTGCCATGGTCAGTCTCCTGCGGATCCGCTCTCATGGGGGCTCGTGGACTCGTAGGTGACGAGGACCTGCGCCGACTCGACGGAGTCGCCAACGGCGACGCGCACCTCCGCGACGAGCCCCGAGCCGCGGGCCGTCAATGAATGGAGCATCTTCATGGCCTCGATCACGACCACCACGTCGCCGGCCGCAACCGAGTCGCCAGCGCCAACGGGCGTCGCGGTGACGATGGCCGGAAACGGCGCCACTGTGGCCTCGGCGATGCCGTGCCCTTCGGCGGCACTCGGCGCCCAGCGCCCGCTGCGCGAGAGCACCCGGAACGTGTGGCTGTGGCCGGCGACGTTCACGGCCACCGAGCGTGCCGCGGCATCGACCGCTGCGGGGATGCGCCGATCCACAGTCTCGGATCGCGCGATGAGATGCGTCCCCAGCGCCTCGGGATCGTCGGCGACCGCGATCTCGTGCACGACACCGTGCCGATCAGCGAGGGCAACCGTGCGGGTCGGCCGGTGCGGTGTTACGCGAAACGGGCCGAGCGCGCTCCACGACCCGGTCGTTCGCGCCCCCTTGCGAGCGCCAAGCCAGGCTCGCGCCGCCAGCGCGGCCGCTCCCTCGTCATCGGCTCCCGGCACAGCCTCGCCCTCATCGAGCAAGCGCGTCGTCACGCGCCCGGCGACGACCGGCGGCTGATCGATCAGCCAGCGATGGAAGCCGGCGTTGGTCACGAGCCCGCCGATGAGCAACTCCTCGAGCGCACGCGCGAGCCGCCGGCGTGCGACCTCACGATCAGGCCCGCACGCGATCAGCTTGGCCACCAGCGGGTCGTAGTGCGGTGTGACCGCAGTGCCCTGTTCGATCCCACTGTCCCAGCGCACATCCTCGGGGACACGCAACGCGCCGACCGTCCCGACCTGCGGCGCGAAGCCGGCCGTCGCGTCTTCGGCGTTTATTCGTGCCTCGAAGGCATGGCCGTGGAAGCGGACCTCGGACTGCGCCAGAGGGAGCGGCTCGCCGGCGGCGCAGCGCAGTTGCAGGGCGACGAGATCGAGTCCGGTGATCGCCTCGGTCACCGGGTGCTCGACCTGGAGCCGCGTGTTCATCTCGAGGAAGAAATACTCGCCGGTGTCGTCGTCGACGACGAACTCGACGGTGCCTACCGAGTCGTATCCGATCGAGCCTGCCAGCTCGCGGGCAGAGTCGCACAGCGCGGCGCGCGTCTCGTCGGTCAGATTGGGCGCCGGGGCCTCTTCGAGTAGCTTCTGGTAGCGGCGCTGCACCGAGCACTCGCGCGTACCCAGGTCGATCACGTTGCCGTGGCGGTCGCCCACGACCTGCACCTCTACGTGGCGTGCACGCTCGACGTAGCGCTCGACGATCACGGCCGCGTCGCCGAACGCACGCTCCGCTTCTCGGGCGGCTTCGCCGTGGGCCGAGGAGAACTGCGGCTGTTCGCGAACGATACGGATTCCCTTGCCACCGCCGCCCGCTGCGGCCTTCACGAGCACCGGGTAGCCGATGCGGTCGGCAGCCTCGGCAAGATCGCGCGGCTTCTGCGAACGATCGAAGCCGGGGATCGTCGGCACGCCGGCCGCTGCGGCCAGACGACGGGCTTCGATCTTCGATCCCATCTGCTCGATGGCCTTGACGTGCGGACCGATCCACACGAGCCCGGCATCCTCGACAGCTCGGGCGAACGCTGCGTTCTCGGCAAGGAAGCCGTAGCCGGGATGCACGGCGGTCGCGCCCGAGCGCCGCGCCGCCTCCAGGAGACGATCGCGATCGAGATACGACGCACTGAGGTCGGCGGGGCCGATGTGGACGGCCGTCGTCGCCTCCGCCACGAACGGTGCGGCCCGGTCGGGGTCGGCATACACGGCAACGGTCTCGTGACCGAGCCGAGCGGCCGTACGCACGATGCGGCGCACGATCTCACCGCGGTTCGCGATCAGGATCCGCACATCTACATCCGGTAAACGAGGCCAGGGCCCGCCGCGGGCGCGTCCTGGCGCGCGGCCAGCGCCAGGCACAGACCCAGCACGTCGCGCGTGTCGGCGGGATCGATCAAGCCATCGTCCCACAGCCGCGATGTCGCATAGTACGGGTCGGACTGGGTCTCGTACTGGGCGGCCACCTCGGTGCGCATCGCCGCGATCTCCTCCTCGGTGGTATCGGTCCCGCGCATGCCGGCCAGGCGGATATCGACGAGCACCGTCTGTGCAGTCTCGGCCGACATCGTCGCGATGCGCGAGTTCGGCCATGCGAACAGGAAGCGTGGATTGAAGCCGCGGCCGCACATGCCGTAGTTGCCGGCGCCGTAGGAGCCACCGATCAGCACCGTGTATTTCGGTACCGTCGCATTGGCGACGGCGGCGACCATCTTCGCGCCGTTCTTCGCGATTCCGCCGGCTTCCGAGTCGCGCCCGACCATGTAACCGGATGTGTTCTGCAAGAACAGAAGGGGAACACGGCGCTGCTCGCACAGCTCGATGAAGTGCGTCGCCTTGAGCGCCGCCTCGCTGAAGATGATGCCCTGGTTCGCGATCACGCCCACGAGGTAACCCCAGATACGCGCGAAGCCGCAGATGATCGATTCGCCCCACTCGGGCTTGAAGGGCGAGAACTTCGAACCGTCGACCAGGCGGGCCACGATCTCGAGGGTGTCGAACGGGACGCGGTCGTCGGCGCTGATGATTCCGTAGATCTCGGTAGGGTCGTGGGCGGGCCCTTCGGGCTCGGTCCGGTCGATCCAGCCGGCCGCGGCCTGGATCCGGCGCTGGTTGGTGGCCAGACACAGCT
>SPBQ01000056.1 GCA_004525875.1 Myxococcales bacterium | reverse complement strand
TACGAGACCGCGGTTCCGGCTTGGGTCTAAGGCGACCAACAGGTAACCGATGCCTAGGACTCCGACGAGACCGAAGAACATCGTCGTGAACTGCACGGAGATCGGATCGCTGAGCAGCGTCGTCTCCGGCCACGCGAGCTTCGAGAGCGGTTCGAGGAAGAGCAGGCCGATCGTGGCTCCCGCCACGTTCCACGCCGCGGCGACTAAGAACAGCGGGCGGAAGCGTTGCGCGCGACGGATCAACCGATCCCCATGTGGGAGAACAGCCGTTCGACATGTTCAGTCGGTGTGAACTCGAAGAACGCGCAATCCTCGGGGAATGACGGCATGTGACCGGGCAGAAGGTGAAAGGTCTGACCGACCCCGAGGGTGAGTGACATTCCGTCATGGGTGACGATGTCCATACGGCCTTTGGTGACCATGCCCCAGTGCTCGCAGCAGCACATGTCGTGGGGAAGACCCTCGAGCGCCGGCGCGAAGTCGAACCCCTTCGCGCAACTGATCCAGACGAGCGTCATCGAGTCGCCAGCAGCGGCCCGTCGGACCTCGACTCCGTCGCCTTGCAGGGCGACCGCCATTTCAGAGATGTCGAATGCTGCGGGGGTATTCATGGAACCTCCTTGCGATCGCCGCCTGACAAGTACCCGGCGGTGCCCAGCACGGGTGCCATCGACTCCGGCGCCGGGCGACCCGCTGCTCCCGGGACTCCGATTCATAGGACACCGGGGCAGGCGAGGGAAGATCGGGCACGGCTGCAGTGCGACTCTTCAGATTGATCGTCGCGACGACTCCACGTTTCGTGGAACTGGTCTTTCCAGGAACCGTTCATGCCGCTGTGCTCCTCTCAACCACGGGGCGAGAGGACGGCGAATGCCCAGCCGGCTTTCGTGTACGGCGCTAGCAAACAGACGACCCTCCTCATGTGTGCGGGAAGGGACTTGGGAGCACGGAATCGCTTCTCGCTGTACATGACGAAAGCCCGGGCGTCCCGTGGCTTTCCCGCGAGCCAGTAGCGAGTGCTGGGCTGGGCGGCAAGGTTGCGTACCCACTGGGAGCGGCTTCCGCGAAAGGTGCCGACGACGACATGACACCCGATCCGGGTGGCCGCGAGGGGGTTGCGGCGGCGGACTCCACTCTTTCGCCCCACGGTTTCGAGGACCACGAACCCGGTCGGAACGAACCGGGGCGACCCGATTCCTGCACGAATCATGGGTTCGGCGAGCCGGTTGAGCATGCGGAAGAACTCGATCTCGATCGAAGGCTTGCCGGAGTGCCGGGGCATCTGTTGTTCGCCGGGCGAGAGAGCTCAGGTGCAGCTGAGTCCCTCGATCATGTCGTTGATCACCCGGATCGGTCACCGTCCATTCGTCGCTACGGCTACTTGGCGGGTAACGAGGCGGCGAAGCGGATCCCGCGATCGACCCAGGACTGGAGCTGCTTGGCCGTGCGAACTCCTGCGGCGTCTACGTACACCATGCCCTTGAGAGGGCGCCCTGTGAAATCCATCTCTCGCGCGCGGGGGCGAGCAAGTGCCTCTTCGTAGGCGGCGGGGCCAACGCGGACCATGAGATCGTGTTCGACCACACCGCAGCACATGTTGCCTCGGACGAGAAAGGAGAGGCCGCCGAACATCTTCTTCTCCGAGATGCCGCGACGGCCCTTCAGGACCAACCGGATTCGCTCGGCAAGATTGTGGTCGAAGCTCATGCGTACCTCCTACCACCTCACGACCAAGCTCAGCTGCGTGGCGCAGGTCGCTGATCGTCGCTGAGGTACCGAAGTTCGACGTTTACGCCGATCCATCGGGATCGATGAGGATATCGTGCTCGGCGGCGATGCGGGCAACGTCTTCCGGAGTCGGTTTGGAGAGCTGGCTCAACTTCCGGAAGGTCTCCTGGAACCCAGGCGGTGACGTCGTTTCGAGAAAAGACAACGGCTCGTTTCCCGTGTTCGTGATCCCATGCTCGATTCCCTTCGGCACATGTACCGTCGTGCCCGGGCGGGCATCCACTTCTTCACCTGCGATCAAGGTCGCGCCGCGGCCGGTAAAGAAGAAGAGAACCTGCTCTGCCATGTCGTGGCGATGGACGGGAACGGCGGCACCTGGATCGAGCGTCTGGATGAGTGTGCAAAGACTCGTCTCCCCAGTGTTCGTCGGGTCCACGAGGATGGTGATCTTCCCCGCAATGGGAGGATGCATCACCAGCACCTCGCCTTCGCCAGGCGCGAACACGTGTTTCGCTAGGTTGAAGCTCATCGCTACTCCCTCTCTTGGCGACGCTCGTCGCCGCCCAACGGATTTTCAGCGTCAGCGGATGGACAACAGGCTGACCGGTCCGCTACGGCTCAGGTGGTTGATGCCAGAGATTGCCGAGAATCGTAACGTCACACTGTTGGCCAGTCCACCCCCAGCGTTAGGCTACCAACAGGGTTCAGTCACGCCCGCTCGCTGATCTCGTCGGTGGCAAACGGCGCAACTAGGGCTTTCTCCTCCATGTAGGGGACAAGCGAGTCTTGAGCATCCGCCGCGAAGGCTTCGGCTGCGGGAAACCAATCCAGGTCGTCAAGATCCACGAGGCCCTTCGATCCAGCTGATCGGTGCACGCACGAAACTCTTCGCCCGGACAGCTTCCAAGAGATCGCGTGTCAGGTCGTAGCCAACGACTTCACCTCCCGAGCCGGCTCGCTCAGCCGCGTAGCCGGTAACAAGGCGAGTACCGCAGGCAAGATCGACTACACGGTCCCCAGGGTTCACGTGGTCGGCGACGCCTCGTGCATAGGCGTGGAGGGCGGAGGGTACCCAGTAGGTGTCGTAGAGCTGGGCGCTAGCCGGCGGACTCGTACTGCGTGAGCTCGACGACGACACCGTCCGGCGCAGCGACGTACGCGTACGTCAGCCCCGAGGGCTCTCGGACCGGTTGGCTCAACATGCGAACCCCGCGAGCCGAGAGCTCCACAACCGCAGACTCGACGTCTGCGACGTTCAGGCCGAAGTGCGCGACACCGAAGCCGTGGCGGTACGCTCCGTCTCCCGCCTCGGGCGGAGGTGCTGCGGCATGCCCGCTCGGAAAGCTGCCGACCACCAGAATTTGTCCGCCAAGCGCAAGGAAGATCCGAGTGTCGCCGTTGAGGTTGACGTCGCGTGAGATCGGCTCGGCTTCGAAGTGATCCGTATAGAATCGCGCAGACTCCTCCGGCTCCGCCGCATAGATGTGGATGTGATCGAGCGATTTCACTTGTAGCGCCATGCTGGGTTGTCTACTTCCTGGCACGTGCCTCGTCGACACCTTGGTGGAACTCTATGTCGCCGCCGGACTCGGCCCATCGATCCGGTAGTCGACGCCCTTGAGGTCCAGACATACGAGGACCTTCCGCACATAGGCCAGTTTCTCCCTCGTGCTTCACCGCTTCGCAGGCGGGTAGATGACCTTCCAGTCCTGCTTCATGTCTACAACTGTCCAGCCTTTCGCCCCTGCTTCGTCGAGCCCCTTGTCCAAGCGGCCGATGCTGGAATTGCGGTCGTAAGCCCATTCGCGCTCGGCGTCCGTGTGGTGGAGGTAGAGCGCGAATCGTGGACCTTGTCCTGCAGTGGTCCATTGCAGCATCTGCAGGTCGCCGTCGGAGTTGCCGAATGCGGCGATCGGGCGACGGCCGACGTGCGAGTTGATGCCAATGGGTTTGCCGTCCTTGTCGTCAATGAAGTTGATCTCCGGCAGGCGGAGGAGCACGGGCTTGCCCTCGAGCATTTCAAACTTGGTCTTGATACTGCTGCCGACGACCCGTTCGGTTGGGATGCCATAGACTCTCTCTGTCCATGGGCGCACGAACTCGATGCCACCACCGGAGACGATGAACGTCTTGAAGCCGTTCGCGTGCAGGTAGGCGAGGACTTCGAGCATCGGCTGATAGACCATCTGGGTGTAAAGCCGCTTTGTCGTCGGATGTTTCGCCGTGGCGATCCAATCCTTCACGATCTTCTCGAACTCCTCGGTGGTCATGCCGGCGTGGGTAGCCATGACGATTTCGAGTATCGCGGGTTCGCCGCTTGCGAGTGCGTCTTTCACATCTCCCTTGAGCAGCGAGGCGAAGGGCTCCTCGTCCTTCCATTCTGGATGTTGCGGGGCGAGCGCCTTCACGCGGTCGAGCGCGAAGAAGAGTTGGAAATACATCGGCTGTTCGGCCCAGAGAGTGCCGTCATTGTCGAACGTGGCGATGCGCTCGGCGGGCGGCACGAAGTCAGGTGAGCCCTTCTTCGTCACCTTTGCCACGAAGTCGACGATGGACTGCTTAGCCTTTCCATCGTTCCAGGAAGCAAGCGGGTCCGTGGTCTGGGCTATCGTCAGGTCACCGAAGACCAGGGCCAAGCCCAGGGCGAGTGCAGCTAGGAGAGTCCGCTTCATCATCGTCGCATTCCTCTTTGATTGGTGATTCTAAGCCAGCTAACAGGCTTTGGCGGGTCGAACTGACGTGACATGACAGGTCCGCAATTGCCGACGCCGCTCAAACTCCTCGATACTACGACAGCTCATGAACTGGCAAGCGCTGCGGCCGGGTCTGGTCATACTGCGGGGCGGTCGATGAGCCGGTCGCCCCGGTTGCTCGACCAGCTGTGCGTGGCGATTCCCTCGAAGCACTACAGCTATAGGACCGAGCAGGCAGAGGAATGTCAGAGCGCTTCTGGCTGAACCTTCAGGTTCGCTACGACATCGAGGTTGCGCGCGTCCGGTTGGGCACGCGCCTGGAGCGCGAAGTCGTCGTGCGCGGCTAGAACACGTTCCAGTTCGGTCGACTTGGACAGTCGGCGCGTGTAAGCCTACCCGGCGATGAAGCCGCCGGTCTTCGATTATGTAGCGCCCACGGCGGTCGAGGAAGCGGTAGGCCTGCTCTGCGAGCACGACTTCGACGCCAAGATCCTCGCCGGCGGCCAGAGCCTCATGCCGCTGCTCAACATGCGGCTGGCACGACCCAGCATCCTTATAGACGTCGCCCGCATTCCCGATCTGGACTTCATCCGTGTCGACGATTCCGGCGTCTCGATCGGCGCGATGACTCGCCAGCGGACCCTCGAGCTTTCCGGCGAGGTCCGCGAGCGCTTCGGGTTGCTGCACGACGTGATGCACTACGTGGCCCACCCGCAGAACCGCAACCAGGGCACGGTCGGAGGCTCGCTCGTTCACGCCGACCCGGCGGCCGAGTTGCCGGCGGTGGCCACGGCGCTCGGCGCCACCTTCAAGGCGCGCGGCCCCGATGGTGAGCGCGAGATCGACGTCGACGAGTTCTTTGTCACGTATCTCACGACTTCGCTGGAGCCGACCGAGCTGCTCACGGAGATCCGCTTTCCACTGCTGCCGGAGCGGAGCGGCCACTCCGTTCAGGAGGTGGCGCGCCGCCATGGGGACTTCGCGCTTGCCGGGGTGGTGGCGACGGTCACACTCGAGGGCGGCGCAAAGATCGCCGACTCGCGCATCGTGATGTTCGGTGTCGGTGAGAAGGCGGTCCGCGCCGAGGCAGCCGAGCAATCGATTGCGGGCGAGATGCCGGGCGAGAGCTTGTTCGCGACGGCCGGTGAGAAGGCGATCGCTACGCTCGAGGAGCCGCTCTCCGATGTCCACGCCACGGCCGAGTACAGGACCGATCTTGCGCGCGTTCTCACGCGCCGTGCCTTGATGGAGGCGGCCGATCGCGCCGCGCGCGCGTAACGGCACCGTCACGGACACGAGCACGAGAGAGCCGAGCATTTGAAGATGATCGAACGCCGAAAAATCAAGATCACGGTCAACGGCACGCCGCACGAGGCGGAGGTCGAGCCGCGCCTCACGCTCGTCGACTTCCTGCGCGGCGAGCTCGGGCTCACAGGCACCCACGTCGGCTGCGAGCACGGCGTCTGCGGCGCGTGTACCATCCTATGGAACGGACGCTCGGTGCGCTCGTGCATCATGCTCGCGGTCCAGGCCGACGGCTCCGAGCTCACGACCATCGAGAGCATGGCCACCGACGGCGAGCTGCACCCGATCCAGCAGGCGTTCATCGAAGAGCACGGCCTGCAGTGCGGCTTCTGCACGCCGGGGTTCGTGATGTCGATTTGCGAGCTGCTCGAGCGCAGCCCCGATCCGACCGACGAAGAGATCAAGGATTACCTCGGCGGACAGATCTGTCGCTGCACCGGCTACCAGTCGATCTACCGCGCGGTGAAGAGCGCCGCCAAGAAGATGCAGCAGGTCAGATCTTGATGTCGGTCAAGATCCCGCACAGCATCGCGGAGCTTCCCAACAGCGAACCTCGTTTCATCGGTACCGCGGTCAATCGTATCGAGGATCCACAACTCGTCACGGGGCGCACTCCGTTCATCGACAACCTCGTCATGCCGGGGATGCTCCACTGCGCGATCCTCAGAAGCCCGCACGCGCACGCACGCATCACCTCGATCGACACGAGCGCGGCCGAGCAGCTGCCCGGTGTCGTGGCAGTGCTCACGGGTGAGGACGTTCTTCGCTGGGCGAATCCGATGACCACGATCCCGGAGGGCTGGGCCGGCTACTGCCTCGCCACCGACAAGGTCCGCTTCGTCGGCGAGCCGGTCCTCGCCGTCGCGGCCGCGAGCCGTTACATCGCCGAGGACGCGCTCGAGCTGATCACCGTAGAGTATGAGAGGCTCGAGGCCAACGTCGACGCGCGCAAGGCGGCCGACGGCGCCGCGCCCTTGATCCACGAGGACAAGGGAACGAACACGATCTTCCAGCGTGTGTTCACGTGGGGCGAGGTAGACGCTGCGTTCGCGGCCGCCGACCGCGTAGTGACCGAGAGCTACCGCTGGTATCGGCTCGGCGCGAACCCGCTCGAAACGTTCGGCTGCATCAGCCAGTGGGATCCGATCGAGCAGTCGCTGACCTGCTGGGGAAGCTTCCAGTCGCAGTACCACTTCGGCCTGGGGCGCGCCGCGGCGCTCGGCATACCGACCAACAAGGTCCGCATCATCAGCCAGCCGCACGGCGGCAGCTTCGGCGGCAAGGGGGGCTTTCGCGGTCCCGACATCACGGCGTTGCTGTCGCGCAAGGCCGGCGGCCGGCCCGTGAAGTGGATCGAGGATCGCATGGAGTATCTGGCCGGCGGCGCCGGCCAGGCCTGGGACCGCCACTACGATCTGTCGCTCGCCTTCAAGAACGACGGCACGATCACCGGCCTCAAGGTCAAGCTGCTCGATGATCTCGGCGCATCGGCCGAGGCGTGGGGCGCAGTGAGCGCGGCCAAGCCGCTGGCGGCCTTCACGGGCAACTACGCGATCCCCGTCGCGCAGTACGATCTGACGATCGTCGCGACCAACAAGCTTCCCGGTAGTCCGTACCGCGGCATGGGTCCGCCGCCGCAGAACTGGGCGCTCGAGCAGACGGTCGACTTCGCCGCACGCGATCTCGGCATGGATCCCGCCGAGATCCGCCGCAAGAACTTCATCCCGAAGGACGCGTTTCCGTACACGATCCCGAGTGGCAACGAGTACGACTCGGGCGACTACGCCGCCACACTCGACACCGCCCTCGCGATGGGCGACTACACGAAGCTGCGCGCGGAGCAGGCCAAGGCGCGTGCCGAGGGACGGCTGCTCGGCATCGGTCTCGTGAACACGATCGAGCCAGGCGTGTTCGACTGGAACGCCTATGCCATCGTCGGTCAGCCTGGCACCGGCGTACCTGAGGGCACGACGATCGGCGTCGACCCGTTCGGCAAGATCACGTGCAAGGTCGGCTTCTCGCTGGAGGGGCAGGGGCAGTACACGGTGGCCGCCCAGCTGCTGGCCGACTACTTCAAGGTCGAGATGGAAGACGTGCGCGTCGTACCGCTCGACAGCGTAGCGGCGCCGCCGCACTTCGGGCCGGGAGGCAGCCGCCTCGGCGTGGCGCTCACGGGTGCGATCCTCGGTGCCTGTCAGCTGCTCACCGAGAAGATGCTCAAGGTCGCCTCCGGCCTGCTGCAAACCCCGCTCGAGGCCTGCGAGTTCTACGACGGCGTGTTCCGCGTGAAGGGCATGCCCGAGGCCAGGGTCGGCCTCACCGACATTGCCGGCTGCATGTTCGCCGGCAGCCATCTGCTGCCCGAGGACGTCGACCCCAATCCCGAAGCGACTTACGTCTGGACCGCCCCGGGCCGCACACCGGCCGACGAGGAGGGCAGAGCCAAGAGCTATCTCACCGCGGCCAACGCCTGCCATCTGGTGCTCGTCGAGGTCGACGCCGAGACCGGCATGGTCGAGATCAAGGGCTACTGGATCGCCGACGACTGCGGTACCCGTCTCAATCCCTCCAACGTCGAGGGCCAGACCCAGGGCGGTGTCGCTCAGGGCGTCGGCGCCGCACTGCTCGAGGAGTACGTCTACGATGAGGACGGCCAGTTGCTGACCTCGACGTTCATGGACTACCTGCTGCCCTCTATCTACGAGGTGCCGATGACGGAGAAGAAGGCGCTGTGCACGCCGTCGCCGTTCACGCCACTCGGCGCCAAGGGCGCCGGCGAGGGCGCAATGCACACCACGCCGGCTGCCGTCCTGTGCGCGATCAACGACGCGATCGGCCACCTCGGCGTACGCGCCCTGGAGGTGCCGGCGGCGCCGAACCGCGTGTGGACGCTACTGCAGCAGGCCAAGGGCTGAGCCCCCCGGGATGGAGCATCGATGGATCTGAGAGACTTCAAGCGTGAGTGCGTCCTCGCCGAGCACGAGAACCTGTCACGCGTCGTCGAGACGGAGCTGCTCGCCACCACGCTCGTTCGCGCCGTGGCTCTGGCGTCGTGGCTCATTGCCGTCACGGTGGCCTCTGCCCACGAGCTGTCGATCTTCACGATCCTGATCACCATCGTCCCCGCCGCCATGGGGCTGTGGCTGGTCGACGTGTACCTCTCCTACGTCGGCGTGATCTACAAGATGCGCCGCAAGCAGCTGCGCGAGTGGATCGACGAGCTCCCTGCTGCCGACGAGGCGACGCTGAAGAGCTGGAAGTCCCCCGTCAATCCGTTCGACGTTCTCGTCGGCGGCGAGAAGAAGCAGGCGCTGCGCGACGCGTTCGTGAGCCCCGCCGTCTGGCTACCCTACGCGTTCATCGACCTGGGGACGCTGTTGCTGATCCTGCGGAAGCTGTTCGCCTAGCTCGAGCCCGACGCCCCGTCAGCTTTCCGGTTCCGAGCATTCCTCGAGCGTCGCCAGGCCGTTGTAATCGCCGCAGGTGCGGCAGGTCGTGACCTCCATGCACGTCGGCGCCGGATCGGCCGATCGCACGTCGTATCGGCCCGAGGCGATTCCGCAGTCCTCCCCGCGCCCCTCGCCCCACCAGTTGGTGATGTGTGGATTCCAGTCGGGGACGGCGATCGATTTGACGAGATCGCTACACGCGGGGCAGGCCAGCTCCATCGATGGGTCGGTCGCAGCCT
>SPBQ01000017.1 GCA_004525875.1 Myxococcales bacterium | reverse complement strand
TTCAACGTCATTCCCGAGAATCCGGTAGACCTCGTGCTGGCGCCGTTCGCCGCGACCGCGATCAAGCGAGATCTCGCCACGCAGCTCAAGGCCCTGTCCGAGCTGCACTACGAACCGATCGAATCGCAGGTGATCACCTATCTCGACGGCCTCGGCGAGCTGACCGACGAACAGCGCGAAGGCATCGAGCGTGCGATCTGGGCCGAACGCGGCGTGCGCGACGCCACCGTCCTCGCCCGAACGATCTACCAGCTGCTCGGCCAGGGGCTGACCGAGGCGATCAGTGTCGTCATCGACGCGCTCGGCAACCGTCTGGCTACGACCAAGAAGTTCGCCGATGCTCGTCGGCAGGCGAAGGGATTCGACGAATCAAGCACGTTCCTCGACGGTTACGCCGCCGAGTTCGGCGAGACGGCCGTCACAGCGCAGCTTCGCGAGAGCGTGCGAGAGAGTCTCCAGAAGCTACGCAAGGAGCACGGCGACTCGATCCGGACGGCCGAGTACTCGCGGTTCTTCAAGGGGCTGGAGGACAACCTGGTGAAGACGCTCGGCCTGCTGATCGACCAGCAGCTGATCGGCCAGCCCGAGAAGGACGAGCAGAAGGAGCAGGCGGTCAAGATCGTCCGCATTGTCTTCCGCAGCGTGCTCGACTTCCTGGACTTCCAGACCGTCCAGGGTGCGGCACGTTTGCCATCCAAGTTCGTGCTGCAGCTACTGGCCAGGGCAATCACCAGCGAGCTGATGGAAGGCAGCGCCGGTCTAGGCATCTCGTTTGCAGAGGAACGGGCCGCCGACCTCGACCATGCGCGCGAGCGGATGATCAGCTGGCCGACCGCCGATCGCGATGGGTTCAAGGCGGATCGCAAGAGAGCTCTGGCCGAACTCCTGGAGCTCAACCGCTCGGCATCGCGGTCCATCGCCAGCACGCAGTACTCTCTCGATGCGTCGAGCGCGCTCGAACAGACGCAGGGTGCGATCGGTATCGTGGGTCTCGTACCGGCGGCCAAGCCGTTCACCGAAGCCACCGAGGTGGTTCTGCAGGCGGGAAAGCTCCTCAACGACATCAACGCCGTCGTCGATCCGCTGTACCAGATCATCGCCGTGCTGCCGCCGCGCAGCCGTGCCGTGGTGTACGAGATCATGGGGGAGCCGGACACGCCCCAGCTCCGTTCCGAGATCCTGCAGGCGTACCGCCCGCGAACGCTTCCGCGGGTGGCGGCCAACGCCGGCCTCGTTGCCGAGGTTACTGCGGCGCGGAACGCGCTGGTCTCCGCGATCGGCGGCGTACAGCAGGCCTTGAACGGCGACCGTATCATCGAGGCCGTCGACCTCATGGTGGGCGACGACCAGACGCGCGGCCTCACCGACGAGATCAGCGACTTCGAGCGCACGCTCGCGCTCTACCTGCGCTATGCCACGGCGATCCAGAATCCGAACACGATCGTGCAGCCGTTGCTCGACCAGCTGTCCGATCGATCGATCGAAGCATTCGTGGTCGGAAACTTCGCACCGATTGCGGTCTCCACATTCGCGCACGACGTATTCGACGGCGAGCTGGGCGGCCCGGGCGACGCGGACTATCTCATCGCCCGTGCATCCGTATCCGCGCTGCTCACCGACCTGTCGGCCGCCGTGAGCGGCGCGAGCTCGATCGCGAACGCGTTCAGCTCCAACTCGGGCGCCTCACAGTTCGCGCCGGCGGTGAAGATCGCCGCGCTGACGGTCGATTCGCAGGCCACGGGCGACTCGCGCGTGAGCGAGAGCCCCGAGACGTTCACGATCACAGCAACGGTTCGTAACGTGTCGGCTTTGGCCGTGGTCGGTGTCAGCGCCTTGCTCGAAGTTGCACCGGATGAATCGCCTATCAGCGTGAGCGGCCCGGCCGAGCTCGCGATCGGTGCTCTCTCGGCCGATGACGCCACACCCGGCGGTGCCGACGAGGCCGAGGTGTCGTGGGAGGTGGTCTACACGGGCGACCTCACACTCGACATTGGTGGCTATCTCGACGCGTCCTTGCTCGAGAACGGCGGCGCACCGACCGGTTTCGAGGGCGATCGCGTGCGCACACAGCTGTCCAAGTCACCGGGGGCCGAAGATGCGGACCTTGACGGAATGCCGCTAGCCTTCGAGACGCAGGCGGGGCTCGACCCCCTCGTCGACGACGCAAACGGCGACGCCGATTTCGACGGTCTGACCAACTTCGAGGAGATGCGGATGGGAACGGCGCCGGACCTGCAGGATACCGATGCCGACGGCATCGAAGACTTCGACGAGGCGCTCGGCACATCGGGCCTGGCAACCGACCCGCTCGACGCGGATACCGACGGCGACGGTGTTCTCGACGGTGCCGACGGCGCACCGACCGATCCGCTTTCGAGCCTTGCAAGCCCCGTGGTGCTGGCCGAGGGCGAGCCCGAGGTCGCGGTCGACAGGCGTGTCGTCGTTCTCTCACCGTCGATCGGCTTCGAGTCGATCGTCGTGTCGAACGCGGGTTCCGGTCGGCTGCTGTGGAGCGCCGGTGCGACGAATCCGGACCTCGTGGTCGAGAACGCCAGCGTTCGTGGGCTCTCCGACGCGGGCGAGACCTTGTTCGTATCCGCACGCGAGTCGATCGACGTGGCGAGCCTGCCGGCAACCGTCTCGCGGGTACGCGTCGTCGACATGGTCGGTGCGGACAAGGATTTCCAGGAGATCCTCGTCGTCGTGGGCCAGGACGCGGGGGACGTGTTCTGCGGGCACGCCACTGACAATTCCGTGGGCAGGAGCTCGACGGCCACCGACGCGCTCGCGGCGCTGTCCACGGCCGTCGGCTCGGGCCAGTGCGACCTCTGCCGCTGCGATGTCGACCTGTCCGGCACGGTGAGCGCTACCGACGCGCTGGCGATCCTTCGTGTTGCGGTGGGGCTCGGCGGCGCGCTGAGCTGTCAGGCCTGTACATTCTGACCGGCGAGCGCCCGGTCAGTCGCAGACGCCCCCTCAGCAGGGCGCGCAGGTCGTATCGCAGTTCGAGATCGGCGACGGGCTCGGGGCTCCGCTCGATTGCAGCGATGGCAACGGGTGCACCGCCGATGTCTGCGATCCGGTGAGCGTCTGAGCGAACGCCGAAGGGCCACGCGCTAGCCGTGGATCTGGTCGGTGGAGCTGGCCGACACGAACGAGAATCGGCCCGACACCTTCGGGGGAAAGACCCGATAGCGTCGCTGTTTCGCGACGCCACGCGGTGCGCACCGAGGACTCAGTCGGCCTCGGTGTGACGCCCGATATCGTTGACGCATTGCTGGAGCGTACGTTCGTCCAGCGATGCCAGCGGCAGATTGATGAACAGGCCGATGCGCTTCGTCAGGATGCGCAGCGTCCCGTCGAAGGCGCGACGGGTTTCGGCCTCGGACTCCTCGGCGGCCGCCGGATCGGGCAGGCCCCAGTGGGCCACCACCGGCTGGCCCTGCCATACCGGGCACTTCTCGGCGGCGGCGCGCTCGCAGAGCGTGAAGACGAAGTGCAGCGGTTTCGCTTCCGGGCTGCTCATCTCCTGCCAGTTCTTCGAGCGCAGTCCGCTCGTCGGATACTCATACCGCAGGAGCAGGTCCAGGACGTAGGGGTGGACCTCGCCTTTCGGCGCGCACCCGGCGCTGTAAGCGACGAAGCGGCCAGCACCCGCGTGATTGAGAATGCACTCCGCAATGATGCTGCGCACCGAGTTGGTGCTGCCCACAAACAGCACGTTGTAGATGGGATCGGCCATCGACGCTCGTCACGATTCTCTCCTGTCCAGATCGAAGGCGCTATCGTTCATGCGAGGTTCCGAGCGGGAGGAAACACCCCTACCAACGGTAAGCTGCCCGCGGGGCCTGAAACGTCCGCGGGCGCGAGCTTCCACTTCTGGATCCGTCGAGGTGATCGCGCCCACGCCGCTATTGAACGGCGTCGTTATGGATGACAGTACCGCCGTCGGCTTGGAGCCTGGGAGTGAGCTCGTGCAGCAGCGTCGCGGCGACGGCTTCGTGGCCGGCTGGCGTGAGATGAATGTCGAACTCGAAGAAGGGCTGGACCGCTCGCTCTCGCCGGTAATCACGCAGCGCCTCGGTGAGATCGATCGTGTCGATCTCCACCTCCGCCAGCCAGGCCAGCATGCGGCCACGAGGATAATCCACGCGCCACCGGCTAGCCCGGTCGCCGGCGCGCGTCGCGAACCAGCTCCACCAGCGCGGCTCGATCATCGCCTTGTCCGGCATCAAGGCGACGACGAAGCCGGCCCCGTCCGCCTCGACGTCACGACGCAACGCGAGCACGAACGCCTCGGTTCGTTCCCAGGCCTCGACCCAGAGTGACGATGGCGGAGTGTCGTAGATGTCAAAGGTCAGCGGGATCGGGGACGGCGACTCGGGACCATCGATGCACCGATCGATCCAGCGCCTGATGACCCTCACCACGTGGAATGTCGCCGCCAGACGCTCGGACCAGGCGCGTGGCCGTCCTTGCGGATCGCGGTCGAGCTTGTCCACGTGCGCTTCGAGCTCGGAGGTGTCGAACGCGAAGGCGTCGCGGCCACTGAAGACAGCGGTCGGCTTGACCAAGCGCTCGTCGCGCCGGCCGGTGCCCATCATGCGGCCGAAGATCTCCGGGTGATTCTCGGCAACATCGTTCTGGAAGTTGAACACCAGCACGACGAGGTCGGCCGCGTAACGTCGCCCTTCCTCTCGATAGAACAGAAGCTCGTTGTCGGTCGAATACGCCGAGACGCCGCCGTTGACGACCTCCACATCTCGGCCAGCCACCCGCCACGCGGTCTCCAGACGCTCGGTAAATGTTTCCTCGAAGTCGACCTGGACGGCCTCGGTGATGGAGTCGCCGAGAAGCAGAACCCGCGGCCTGTCACCCGAGCGTCGGTAGTCGAGCTCGCGATCGCGCAGCCCCAGCGAATTCATGCGAACGTAAGTGCGAAACTCGAACTCGCGGCCACGGCATGCGTGCGACCATCCGCTCGCTCCGGACGGGTGGAACCATCCGAGCGTCGAATGCGGCATGTGAAGCCGATCCCCTCGCCCGCTGCAGAAGAAGTGTTTCAAGACCCGGGCCGTCACCTCGGAGGCGACCAACGCCATCGGCAGGGTGAGCAGAATCGTCGCCGCAACGAACCACGCGCGCCGTCTCGAGGAGGACACTTGACCCACTGGACCCCGCCGTGCGCGTCGGTGGAAACCGCGAAGCCCCGTGGCCGTCGCCCGGCATCCGGAGGCCATCGGGTGTTCGCGCACCGCGGGCGCGCACCACGGTAGCCGGGGATCCGATGCGATGCGACTGCACCGGTCGCTACGACGACCACCGGAGCCGGGGCGCTCGCCTTGGTGCTACCGCGTTAGACCAGCAGGGATCGCCCAGGGCACTGTCAGCATCTTGCCGTCTGCCTCGCGAGCTCGACGCTCACGCAACGTCCGTCATCGGACGCTCGCCCCAGCCTAGGAAGGGCCTCGGACCCACGATCACCCGGGCTCGTTGACATCGTCGCATCGCGCCAGCATACAGGCGCGCGGCCGGGCCTCACTCGCCACGCCGGCTCAGAAGCAGAATCCCGACGGTGAACGGAAACGGAAAGGTCGTGCTCGTCAGCGGAGCTGCGAGCGGAATGGGACGACTGGCGGCCCGCAACGCGGCAAAGGCGGGAGGCAAGGTCGCCGCTCTCGACGTCGACGAGGAAGGTCTGCGCGAAACGGCGGAGGGCATCGACGCGATCACCGCCATTAACGTCGACGTCACCGATTCGGCGGCCGTCGGCGATGCCGTCAAGCGCGTGGAGAGCGAGCTCGGCCCGATCGATCGCGTCTACAACGCCGCGGCGATCATGCCGCTCGGCCGCCTGGTCGAGCAAGACACGAGCCTGATCCACAAGATAATGGACATCAACTATGGCGGCCTCGTCAACCTGACCAAGGCCACGTTGCCGGGCATGCTCTCGCGGCGCAGCGGCGACATGATCCTCTTCGCGTCGATGGCGGGCTGGATGCCGGCGATCTACTGCGGCGCCTACAATGCATCGAAGTTCGCCGTCGTCGCGTTCAGCGAGGTGCTCTACCACGAGAATCGCGGCTCGGGCGTGCGCTTCTGCTGCGTGTGCCCTCCGCCGGTGGCAACACCGCTGCTCGATCAGGGTCGCGCAACAGTGTGGCCGAAGGTCTTCGACGAGGCGCCGCCGATCGAGCCGCAGGACGTGCTCGACGCCATCGACGAATCACTCGCCAAGGGGAAGTTCTGGGTGTTCCCCGGCAAGGGGACGACCATGGGCTGGCGGGTTCGGCGCTTCATCCCCGAAGTCGTCTGGAAACGCATGCACAAGAGCGAAGGCGTCTAGACCCTCAACCTCGCGCGCCGGGCCGGCCGCGGAAGGCGCGGAACGCGCACGCGCGAGATCACGTGTGATAGGTGGTTTCCTCGGCTAAGGGAGGTGAACGGACGCGCAAGCGCCCGGGCCTCCGATGCCCCACTGGCTGACCAGCGCTGAATCTCACACGGTCGTCGGCGCCGAGAGCGCGGCGAACGGCTCGCCGATCCCTACCCGCATCGTCTCAAACGGCGAGTTCACGCCGCTCGAGCAGACACCCGCCCAGCGCCGCGTCGAGTTGCGCCTGGCCGCCCACGCCGACACGCTCGCGCGCCCGCGCGGTCTGTCCCGCCGCGAGTTCCTCAAAACAGCGTCCGGGCTCGCGACGGCGTTTCTCGCCATGAACGCCGAGCATGGCGATCTGTTCGCCGTCTCACGGGCGGAGGCCGCCGATCCGGAGGCGGCCCAGGAGCGGGCCCGGACGCTCGCCGGCCAGTTCATCTTCGACGATCAGGTCCACTTCGTCCGCGATGACTACACCAACCCGCTGCCGTTCGACCTCGGCCGCTTTGCCGCCAAGCACTGGAACCCGGCAATGCTCGAGTCGGCAGGCATGGAGCTGTCGCGCTTCAAGTTCGAGAACTTCCTCAAGGAGATCTATCTCGACAGCGACACGAAGATCGCTCTCCTCAGCGGCGCCCCGGCCGACGACCCCGCCCGCTGGTTGCTGCGCAACGACGACATGGCGCGAGCGCGTACGCTCGTGAACGACACCGCGGGCTCGCGCCGCCTGCTCTGTCACGCGCTGTTCTGGCCGGGCACCGAGGACTGGCTCGACGACGTCGACCGCAGCATCGAGACGATCCGACCCGAGGCATGGAAGGGCTACACGATCGGCGACCCGTTCTCGGCATCGAACCGACCGTGGCGGCTCGACGACGAGGAGCTCGTCTATCCGTTCTACGAGAAGATCCGCAAAGCCGGTATCCGCAACGTCTGCATCCACAAGGGCCTGCTGCCGAAGGACTACACACGCTCGCAGCCCGAGCTCTGGCGCTATGCGACCGTCGACGACGTTCCCAAGGCCGCGCGCGACTGGCCCGACATCAACTTCGTGATCTACCACGCCGCCCTCAGGCCGTTCCTCGAGCTGCCCGACGCCGAAGCCGCCGGGTTCGAGAAGACCGGAACCATCCAGTGGGCCAGCGACCTGGCGGCAATTCCCGCACGCCACGGCGTGAAGAACGTTTTCGCGGAGCTCGGCACGTCGTTCGCGAACTCTGCGATCACACACCCTCGACTGGCCGCCGGTCTGGTCGCCACGCTCGTCAAGGGTCTCGGCGAGGATCACGTCCTGTGGGGGACGGACTCGGTCTGGTACGGATCGCCGCAGTGGCAGATCGAGGCGCTGCGCCGGATCGAGGTGCCGGAGGATCTCGCAGAGCGCCACGCACTGCCACGGCTCGGGCCCGCCGACGGTGCTCTGAAGCGCGCGATCTTCGGACTGAACGGGGCACGGCTATACGGGCTAGACCCCCGAACGGTATCGAGGGCAGTCACCGGCGACACGATCGAGCGCATCAAGCGCGAGTACCGAGAAACGGGGATCGGGCGCAGCAACCTCGCCTACGGCTACATCGCTCGTTGACGCCCGCGCGGCAGGAGCGTTACGCTCGCCTGCCAGGAGGGATCATCGATGAGCACATCCAGAGACGCGGAGACTCGCCCCCGCGTGGGGCGGCGAGACTTCCTCAAGCTCGGCGCGTCGGCGGCGATACTGGGGGTGGGAGCGTCGGCACTCGATCTGGGTGTTGCAGCGCGCACGGCGAACGCCGCGAGCGGCGCCGACCTGCGCGTGGACATCACGGACGCACCGGAGCTCGGGCTCGCCGTCGTCGGCTACTCGATCGATGCGGCAACAATGAAAAAGGCCAAGACCAAGCCGAAGAAGGCGATCCTCGGTAACGCCCGGCTGACATTCCGCCCCGATCCCGTCATCGAGGATCAGCTCAGATCGTGGGTCGATACGGCCTCGGCCGGGACCTGCCTTCGTAGAGACATCTCGATCACGCTCACCGAGCCGGCAACGGCGGCGCACATCCGAACGTTCAACCTGTTCGAGTGCTTCCCCGTCGCCTGGTCGTTCGACGACGTCTCGCTGGAGGGCGGCGGCGAAGCCTTGCGCTGGACGCTCGAGGTGAGAGTCAACCGGTGGGAATGCGCCTAGGAGGCGCGGAGACATCGCAATGCCGATCATCAGCATCGAAGTACTTGTCGAGGATACCGTCGGCGGCGAGACCGTCATCGACACGAACTGGACGAATGTCTCCGGCCTGGGTCCCAGCCTCAAGGAGTGCAAGCCCCCGAAGACCGCCCAGAAGCAGAGGCCCGCGAACGACGACCTCGTCCTGAGCGGGCCCATGTGTGCCGGGCGCGAGTATCTCGCGACGTGGTTCAACGCGGCGTTCGTCAGCCCCAAGACGAGCAACCCGTTTCGCAACCTGATCGTCGTGCTGCGCAACGAGGACGGCACGGAAGCCCGGCGCTGGAACATCATCGATGCCTTCCCGACGCGCTGGGATCCCGGCGAGTACTCGCCGAGCTCGAACGTCGCAACCGAGACGATCGTCTGCAAGATGGGACGCGTCGAGCTGGCGTAGTCGGCGGGTGCCGATCGGCTCATCTCGCGCGCCAGCGGCATCGACGCCGTGGTCAGCAATGCCAGGGTGCTGCGCGAGGGAGATGTCGACAGAGTCGATGTGGCCGGACCGGTTCCGGGCCGGCTGCTGCGCGGAGGCCGTGCGAAACTAGAGAGGCTCGACCGATTCATCGAGCACTCGGCTGCGTCGACCGAACCGGGTGCAGTGCATCCCGTTAGCTGGGTAGGCGAATGTACGGAGGTGACACTGGTCGTTTCGCTACGCGCGTAGCGAATCTCCCGATGTCGTCACTGCGGAGTTCGCAGCATCGGGCGTGACCCGGTCGCCCGCTTTGTAGCGCACGCGATCCACTCGCGATCGCCCAAGCGACGACCCCCTTGCATCGAAGATCGCAGCGGGTGTAGGTGGAGCCGACGGACTGAGTCCGCTGACCGACCCGCCTGCTGCCACGAGCCTGGCTACGTGGCCCAGCCCGCTAGAACGAAACGGAGCACCGCCGACGCGGGACACGGATTCGTGCTCGCGCGGACTGCTCCACGCACGGAGGGTCGAATCATGAAGACAAGCTCATCGTTGTTGGTACTCGGGCTCACGGGAACATTACTGTTCGCTCCCGTGGGGCCCGCTTCGGCGCAGCTCGACAAATGTCAGAAGTCGGTCGCGAAGGAAGTTCTGAAGCTCCAGAACAAGATCACCAAGGCGCTCAACAAGTGTGCGGATTCCGTCCAGGCACAGGTGCAGCGGGACAAGCCGCTCGCCGACGTCGGCGCAAAGTGCGACAAGCAGCTGGACAAGGCGATCAACGCGAACAATCCGAGCTCCGCGATCTCGAAGGCGATGGCCACGCTGAAACAGCTCGGGCCCGGCGGCGGCGCGACGTGCAGCGACTCCGACCTCTTCTCCCTGGGCTACCTCCCCGAGAACGCGTTCGGCGACCGCTGGACCCGGCTCGCGGCGATCGCGGCCTGGCAGGCTGGAGGGGAGACCGCGACGTACGGGAACCCAAGCATGAGTTTGGACCTCGGGTCCCTGAGCCTGGCGAGCCCTGACTGCCCGCTCTGTCGCCGCGCTGCGTTTCCGCCCTGCTTCACCCAGACTTGCCAGCTGGCGGCTGGTTCGGGCGGGGCCACGAGCACCGTGGCGACGAGCATACCGCTGGCTCTTACGGGAGCGTCGTCGACCGGTCGTTGCGACGTGCCGACGGTCATGGATCCAGGTGAGGTCGCGCTCATAACTGGGCCGTCCCAGGGATTCCTGCCGATCGAAATCGGGGGCGGGATCTTCGCCTGCGTCACCCCAGTTTCCAGCATGGGAGTAGCGAACTGCGGCGGCGGCTTCCCGACTGTCGATACGCATGCCTGCGCGGATCACATCGTCGAAGACGGTGTCGACGAATGCGAGACCGCAGCACCCGTACAGTTCTGCGGAAACGATTCGAACGACGCCACCCACGCTGGCACCGTCCAGGGCGGCGCTTGCTTCACGCTGACGCTGGGAGCACCGGCTGACGGCGCGTCATTCAGCGTCGTGCGAAACCGCATACAGGTTCTGCTGCCCGGTGAGTACGGCAGCGACGGCCTGCCTTGCACGTCTGACGACGAGCCGGCAGCTCTCGCGGGCCCCTTCAACAACCTCAACACGACGGGCGCGGTGTCGGCGCAGGTGATCGACCCCGACAACGACGATGCGGCTGGCGATCTCACGGCCGGCCCGACGAGCGGCTCGCCGACTGCCGTTTGCGCCGTTGCAGCACAGGGCGCCCTGAGCGGGCTAACAACGGTCAACTCGTTCAGCGCTCTTCACTCGCTGCTCGGCGCCGACTCCGTCTCGGAGACCAGCCTGATCTGCGAGTGAAGGGGGGCCTTGAGCTCGTGAGGAGCCTCAAAGTTCACGCAACGGCCGTCGTCGGACGCTCGCCCCCAGCCTGAAAAGCCGCCTGGACCCTACAATCCGCCGACTTCGAGCGCTGCGAGGTCGCGCCCCCCGGGCGGCCCCCTCCACTTCCAGTGGCCTGGGAGAAAGTGCTATTTCTCCACCACGCGCCGCACCGCAACGAGTGGACGAAGCTCGCCGGTGACGAGGACCGGAGGGGAACATGTCGACTGCAACGAGCGCAACGGGTCTGGAAGTCGCTCGGCTCTCGGGTTCTCTCGGAGCCGAGATCCGCGGGATCTCCCTGCAGAAGGCGGGGCCGGCCGAGGCCGACGCGATCCACGCGCTTCTCATGGAGCACCTCGTGCTGTTCTTCCCGGACCAGCACCCGACGCCGGACGAGCACATCGCCTTCGGTCGACTGTTCGGCCAGCTCGAGGCGCACCCGAACCTCGCCTTTGGCGGAGAACGCCCTGAGTTCTTCGAGTTGCACGCTGCCGGCGGCGCCGGAGCCATCGCGGACGAATGGCACAGCGACCTCACCTGCCAGGATCAGCCCTCGGTGTTCGCGATTCTCCACATGGTGAAGTGCCCGCCGGTTGGCGGCGACACGATGTGGGCGAACATGTACAAGGCCTACGAGGAGCTCTCGCCGCCGATGCGCGAGTTCTGCGAAGGTCTCACGGCGCTCCACGATGCCGATCCTCACGGCCAGCCCGAGAAGACGGCCCTCCACCCGGTCGTGCGCGTCCATCCCGCGACGGGGCGAAAATCGCTGTTTGTGAACGAGCATTTCACGCGACGCATCGTCGAGCTGAACCACGAGGAGGGCGCGGCCCTGCTGGGGTTCCTCACGCGCTGGGCGTCGAACCCACGCTTCACGGTCCGCTACCGCTGGAGCGAGGGCACGATCGCGATGTGGGACAACCGCTGCACCCAGCACTACGTGCTGAACGACTTCGAGGGGGATCGGGTCATTCAACGCGTCACCGTGATGGGTGACGATCCCGAGCCGGCGGCACCGCCGCGCTGGGAGCCCTACCTCAAGCCGCTCAGCGCAGCGAGCCGTCACGACCGGCAGTTGTACGTGCACCTCAAGGGGCGCCAGGCGACGGATTGACGAGCAGCCATCGCGGAAACGATACGAGCGGCACTAATCTGTTCGACCAGCTTGTAGGAGGATCCGTATGAGCGTCGTGACGATCGATCGTGATGAGCACGTGCTGCTCATCGGAGTGAACCGCCCCGAAGCCTACAATCTCTGGAACCGCGAGGTCATCCAGGACGTGTCACGCGCTTACAAACGACTCGGCGACGACGCAGACCTGCGTGTAGGGGTCGTGTACGGTCACGGTGAACGCTTCACTGCCGGCCTGGATCTGGCCGATGTGGCTCCGGCCGTGGCGTCGGGAAACGTTGCGGCAATCCTGCCGACGGACGGCTACGACCCATGGGACTTCGTCGGTGAGCCGTGCCCGAAGCCGATCGTCGTCGCCGCCCACGGCACGTGCAACACGCTGGGGATCGAGCTCATGCTTGCCTCGCAGGTGTCGATCGCGGCCGAGGGCACGAAGTTCGCTCAGCTCGAGGTCGCCAGAGGGATCTTCCCGCTCGGCGGCGCAACGCTCCGACTGCCGATGCGGCTGGGCCCCGTCGGCGCACGATATCTGCTCACTGCCGAACGTTTCGATGCACAGGCCGCGTTCCGTCTCGGGTTGATCAGCGAGATTGCACCGGCCGGTGAGCATTTGAATCGGGCCGTGGAGGTGGCGAGAGCGATCGCGCTGAACGCACCGCTCGGCGTGGCGGCCTCGCTGGCCTCCGCACGAGCGGCCGAGCGTGCCGCACGCGACGCAGCGGCCACCGCCCTGTTCGAACGCATCGCTGGGGTGATCGGCAGCGCGGACGCCGCCGAGGGCATCACGGCCATGCTCGAGAGGCGCGATCCGGTATTCCGGGGCGAGTGAGCCGGCGCCGAGAACCGGCCCCATGCTGCAGCTCGTCCTCATCGCCCGCCTGAGCTTCGTGCGCGGCTATTGACCCGCTCGTTCGAATCGGCGTGGCGGTAGAGCGGCGACCGACACTGTACAGACGCGGCCACGGGTGTACCGCCCCGCCTCCCTCTTCGTCCCGATCATTTCAAAGAATTCAACCACTTAGTGCGAAGCACGCGTACGGCATGACATCTGCTTTGTTCCCTCCCATCACGCGGGGAGGAACGGGCATGGCATTGTTCTCGAAAAAGGATAACGGATCGAAGCGGGGCGGCGGCAAGGTGGTGGTCACCGGCAAGCGCATCAAGGGGACCTGGGTGATGGAGTCGAACCTCGCGCTGAAGACACGCCGCGGCAAGCGTAGCGACGTCATCCTCGAGACCGAGAACCGCCGCGTCCGAACGCTTCACTAGCTCGCGCGACGCTGCGCCCGGAGCGTCCAATCTTCGGCCGTCGGCTTCGAGCGGTTCGAACGCGGCGGAAACCTCTCCCGCCAGCGCCGGGTTTCGCGGGTTGAGCACGCGCACCGGCTTACCCTCCGAGAAATCGAGATTCTCCAGCTCGACCCAGCCTGCGGTGCCGAACGTGTTCCAGCTGACGTAGCCTCGACCCAGCCCGGAGAGACGCTTGCTGTCTCCCAGATCGAAGAGATTCCAGTCGCCCATGATTCGCCACGAGTACGTTCCGAAGTTGTGCCGGTCCGAGATCACTCGGCTCGCGTACTGATCGAAGAAGACGAGATCTGCGTCGAACTGGATCCCGCAGCCCTGGAGCTTCTCTTTGGCGGCGTTCGTGACGCCGCCAATGCGATTCCACTCCGCATGCACCGGACCCGCAGCGTCAGGCGAGACCTGATGCGCACCGCGGTGTGGCATGTGCCAGCGATGGCGATCGGTGGGGTCAGGCGCCTGGCGCGCGCCGGTCGCGTCTCCGGTCTCGGCCACGGGCTGAGACGGCGAGAGAATCGGCTCGTCGGCGCGCACGACGCCCGCCAAGACGGCGGTGACAAGAAAGG
>SPBQ01000210.1 GCA_004525875.1 Myxococcales bacterium | reverse complement strand
CGTCGGTGTGACCCACGATCGTCAGATCTGATCCAGCAGGAGCGACTGCAGAGAGCGGCCGATCGGCCCTCGCTCGTCGTACAACATGCTCTCCGCGAGACCGACGCCATCCGGTGACGGATACGTCGCGGCATCAAGGCAGATCCACTCGCCCTGCGGGCGTCTGTGCAGGTAAACAGTCAGGTCCGGGTTGATGAACTGGTAGCCGTCGTCACGCGACAGCTCCCAGCTCACGCCGTTGCCGAAGTCGGAGGCCGCCATCACGCGGCACAGCGGCGAGCTCTGCTCGCCCGCGACGACGGGAACGCGCAGACGGATCCAGTCTCGTGCGGGGCCGGGGCGATCGAACCCGCCCGCGACGAAGCGATGCTCGACCGCGTGGCTGTGGAACGCCGGCTCGGTCACGTGCCGGGCCCAGGGCGGCGCGCTCGTCGTACCGGCGTCCGGACCGGCCGGCGCATCGCGGAGCGCACGCTCGGTGGCAGGCAGCGAGTCGGGTAACCGCACGGCCTTGCGCCGGATACGCAGGAGCGTCGCACGCGCGACCTCGGTGTCGCCGGCCGTCATGTTCACGCCGACGAGCTGCACCTTCTTCCCGGGTCGCAGCCACGTGGCCGTCACCTTCACGGGTGCGAGCGGAACCGGCCTCAGTAGCTCAACCGTGACGCGCGCCACCTCCATGGCGCCGGCGGCGCCGTCAATCGGCTCGCCCGGCTCGAAGCGCTGGCCGGCGCGCGCGAGAAGCGCGGCTGGCGCACTGCCGTGCTGGGCGTCGGGGCTCCAGGGGCCAGCCGTGAGGATCGATGGGACGAAGAGATCGCGGTCGCGTTCATAGAGCGCTTCGAGCATGGCCGCGCACCCTGTTGAGCAGCCGCGGCGGAGGCAAACGCTCACGACCCCCCCAGTCGCACCCGAGTGGGTCGCATCCCGCAAGGCCGGGTATTTTCGCTGTATCAAAGACTCATGAGCGCGCGGCTTTACTCAGTTAGTACCACAAGTGTACGAAATCACCCCTCCGGGTCCCACACCCGCGCATCGAGTCTCCCACTCGATCCGGTCCGGATCCGGCAGAGCCGCGCAGGCCGCCCATCGTTTTGGAGGCGGGAAGGTTGGCATGGCCGGCGCGCTGCACAGTCACCGTTCACTCACGCCCTCTTCAACTCTTACGAGTTTTGTGCCGGCCGTCCTGCTGTCGCTCACGGTCTGCGCCTGCAGCAGTGAGCCTGTGGTCGAGGCGTCGGTCGAAGCTCGCGTCACGCGCAGTGGCACAAGCGTTTCCGACCGCCTCCCCAACTTCGAGCTGCGCACCCACGAGGGGCGCCCGGTACGCTTCTACGATGATCTCGTGAAGGACCGCACGGTCCTCGTGAACTTCATGTACGCGACCTGCACGGGGGTCTGCCCGGGCTCCACGCGCAACCTCGTGAAGATCCACGAGCTGCTCGGCGACCGCGTCGGTAACGACATCGTGATGTTGTCGCTGACGATCGACGGCGACAACGTCGACACTCCGGAGGCACTGCGGGCCTACGCCGATCGTTACGGCGGGCCCCGCCCGGGCTGGCTCTACCTCACCGGCGACTACCAGCAGATCGACGCCATCCGGCGAAGCCTCGGAGTCTACGATCTCGATCCGGTGATCGACGCGGACAAGACCCAGCACTCCGGATTGCTCACCTTCGGCAACGACCGCACCGATCGCTGGTCGGCACTACCGGCACTGATGGACACGCAGATGCTCGTCGAAGCCGTCCTGCGGGTCGCGGGAGAGAATCCTACGGCACCAACGACCGACGGCTAGAGGAAACGAACCATGAATATCGACCGACGCAATCTTCTGAAGGCTGGAGTTGTCGCGGGCGCGGGCGGGCTGCTCGGCGTGAGCGGTGCGGTGCAAGCGAAGAGCGGATCAGGCACATCGGGCGGATCGACCGAACCGGCGTCCGACGTCCCCGAGCACACGAGCACCGCGGTGTATGACCCGCGCCGCGACGCGTTCCAGCTCGAGCTCTTCAAGCCGGACCCGATGCAGAAGAAGCCGTTCGGTACACTGAGCCCGGCCCCCGGAGACTATCCTGGCCCTCGTGTCGGCTGGCGGGGCGGCCCGGCGCACGCAAACCGCGATCCGTCGCGGGTGAATCACGGCATCGCGCAGGAGTTCGAGGATCCCTGCGCGGACTGGAACAGGATCAACCCGGGTCGCAGCCACGAGGTCGAGTACTCGATCGCGATCGAGCAGGCGACGCAGAACATCGTCCCGCGCGTCGAGTCGCGTGTGTTCGTATACCGCGACCTGTACTCCACCAGCGGCGCCCCGCAAGGCTTCACGCCGGGGCCGACGATCCTGGCCACCTTCCGCGTGCCCAGCGTGCTGCGCGTAGAGACCCGGCTCACGAAGGAGAACGTCACGCTCGACCACGACGTCGAGACGTCGGTGCACTACCACGGCGGACACATACCCGCCCACGCCGACGGCTATCCCGACTTCTACGTGCTGGCCAGCGAGGCTCGAGACTACTACTACCCCAACATCGTTCCACGCCGCGACAAGGATGGCGGCTGCGGCGACCCGTTCGACAAGATATGGATCCCGTCCACGCAGTGGTACCACGACCACGGTATGGACATCACCGGCTTCAACGTTTCACAGGGGCTGGCCGGGTTCTACTTGATGACCGACGATCTCGAGCAGGGCCTGATCGCCGACGGCGTGCTTCCCGAGGTCTACGGCGAACTCGACATCCCGCTGGCGATCCAGGATCAGAAGCTCAATCCCGACGGTTCGATCGCCTACGATTTTCTCGACCACAACGGTCGCATCGGCGACGTGTTCACCGTCAATGGCCGCGCCCAGCCGTTCGCACGCGTTCAGCGGCGCAAGTACCGGCTGCGGCTGCTCAACGCGTCGAACGCGCGCGTTTACCAGATCCGGCTCAGCACGCGCAAGCCGTTCCTCGTGATCGGTCACGACGACTGGCTGTTGCCGCATGGCATCTTCCGCGAGAGCGTCCAGATGGTGGCGGCCGAGCGTTACGACATCATCGTCGACTTCACCGATGCGCCGGATGAGGTGTTCCTCGAGAACATCATGGTCCAGGAGGACGGGCGCAAGCCGAAGGGCGTCGATCCGTCGAAGGAGAGAACGCCATTGGTGAAGTTCATCGTCGAGGGCCCGCGCGTGGACCCGGCCGATGATCTGAAGATCGACGAGACGACGCCCCTTCGCCCGCACATCCGCATCCGCGCGGATGAGATCGTCGCGACGCGCGTGTTCCGATTCGAGCGGGCCAATGGCGCCTGGACCGTGAACAACCGGCTGTTCAACCCACGGCGTGCCGACGCCGTGCCCGAGCTCGGCTGCGCCGAGCGCTGGATCCTCGAAAACAACTCGGGCGGCTGGTGGCACCCGATCCACATCCATCTCGAGGGTTTCCAGCTCCAGAAGCTCAACGGCAAGCAGCCGCCGTTCGAGCTCAGCATCAAGAAAGACACCGTGGCGCTCGAAGACGGCGGCACGGCCGAGATCTTCATGAAATTCCGGACGTTCAGCGGTCCGTTCGTGTTCCACTGCCACACGATCGAGCACGAGGACATGCGTATGATGGCCACGCACGACCCGCGCCCGGACGGCGAGCCGAGCCCGCTCGACGGCGAGTCGCGCATCGATCCCGTTGTCCCGGGCGTGGTCGATGAGTGCCTCGAGCTCGAGGAGGACGGCCGCCTGCTGTTCGACGTCGCCGGCGACGTCGAACGGCTGGACGATCGCGGCGTCGGCTTCCCCGAATGCGAGTTCAACAACGACCGCCGCGGCAACCGCGGCAGGTCGAGCGATCCGGCCGAATAGCCGCCGGAGGCGGCGTCATACCATGTCACGGCCGGCTCGCACGGCGAGCCGGCCGACGATCATTCGCCCCGCGCGGCGGCTTGCGCTGACGCAACCACCCGCGGGGCAACAGATCACGAGAACCAGCCGCGCTTCTTCTGCCCCGAGTCTTCCCGCTCCGCGCGGATCTGCTCGGCGATCTCCGCCGTGCTCGCCGTACAGAGCTTCTGCAGCATACCGAGCTTGCGCAGTTCCTCCTCGCTCAGATCGCCGAGGTCGACGTCCGCGTTGTTCTCGGCATCGTCCACGGCACGGGCGGCGATCGGCCGGTCGCCAGAGGGCTCCGCGTCGGTTCCGTCCGCGGCGTCGAGATCCGCGCTCGCGACGACATTGGCCTTCGTCGTGAGCACCGCGTGACTCTCGCGTAGAGACACGGTAGCCGCCTCGAACGCTTGCGACAGCTTCGTCGGCGTCGGGTCGTCGAGCGCGTCGGTCATGCGAACGAGCAGGTCCCGGAACGCGACCGCCGCGTCCTCGCGCCGACTGACCGATTCCTCGCGCCGGGCGACTGCCGCCTCTCGCGCCTCCGCTTGACGGGCAATGCGCTCGGCACGCGACACGCGAGCCTCGTGCTCGTCGCGGTCGTTCTGCAACTCCACACACTGCTCCTCGAGCAGCGCCTCGCGCTCGCTGAACCGTTCCATGCGTGCGGTCAGCTCGGCCTGCACGCGCGACAGTTCTCCGAAAGCGCTCGAAACCTGTGAGCTCAGCGCCGTGATCTCCTCGACCCGCGCGTCATCGATCGACGGTACGGCGTCGACCGTATTTGTCGAAGCAGTCGCTTCTTGTGTTCTCATACGAATTACCCCTCTCAGCGTTCACCGATCGCACGCGATCGGACAGGGGTGAGCCTACACCTCCGGTTCGCGCCGCCGCGAAAGAAACGAGAGCCCACGCGTCAAAGCCGGCACGCACATCGCAAACGTCATGCGGCGCCGCCCGCTGCGAGCGCCACGGACGTGACGCATCAGAACATCCGAGGCGTAGGTCGACACACGCTCGAACGTGCGCTCCGTCAAGTACGACGATGCAACATCGAGGGGCGTGGTGGGGTGACGCCGGATCAGGCCGGCCGCTTGAGGACCATGAAGGTGCTCTTCATCGACAGCACGATGTCCGCGCGCTGGTTCCTGAGCTCCATCTGCGACTGGATGATCCCGAGCTCGGG
>SPBQ01000373.1 GCA_004525875.1 Myxococcales bacterium | reverse complement strand
GGCGCCGGCGCCATCGCCGTGTGCCAGGAGCGCAGCGTCGACCGCTGCTGATAGGCGTCGTGGTCGGGCGGCAGAATCCGCTGCTCGTAGGGATCGGTCCGGACATCGTAGGCTTCGTCGCTTCCTTCTTCCGTGTACTCGACGAGCTTGTAGCGAGGGGTGGTGATCGCAACCGTTTCGCCCCGACCGCCCAGTTTGCCGGCCACGCTGCTGGTCTCGCTGTACACGGCGTCGAAGCGTTGTGGCCGGCCGCGGAGCGTCGGTTCCAGCGTCACGCCCGGCATGCCGTGGCTCGCGCCGACGATGTCGAGGAGGGTCCGTGGCACGGAGATCGAGGCGGGGACGAGCGATTCCACACGACTGCCGTTCGGGGTCAGGCCGGGGACGTACAAGATGTAGGGCACGTTGATCACTTCGCGGTAGAGGAACCGGACGTGGTCGCAGTTGCCGTGTTCGAAGAATTCGTCGCCGTGATCCGACGTGATGAGGATCACGGTATTGCGCATGAGACGCAGCCGTCGCAGGGCGTCGAGGAAGCGTCCCACCTGGCGATCGCCGTGGTGAATCGACGCGTCATAGTAACGGACGATCGTTTCCAGGTCATCGGGCGGTGAACGCTCGCCCCTGGGGCAGAAGTCGCGGCGCTCCATCGGCGAGTCTTTGGGGAGCCCCATCGCTTCCTTGTCGGCGGCCAGCGAGTAGTAGGGCCGGTGCGCGTTGTACCCGTGCAGGAAAAGGAAGAACGGGCGGTCCTTGTGCCCTTTGAGCCACGGCAACGCCCTGCCGAGATTATGCTCGAAGCGGCGACCGTCGCTGGAGTAGACGTCGAATCCACGTCCGAACCCGAAGTGCGACGCTACGAACCCGCCACCGGTGAACGCGCCGGTGGCGTAGCCTGCACCGCGGAACGCCTCGGCCAGCATGGGCACGTCGCGCGGCAGCCGCCGTTGGGCCGGGTAATGCGTGACGCCGAGTCGGCCCGGGTACACGCCGCTCAGCATCGAGCCGTGCGCGGGCAGCGTCCACGACGACTGGCTGATCGCGTCCTCGAACACGATCGAGCGCCGCGCGAGCTTGTCGACGTTCGGAGATGTCGGACGGTCGTAGCCGTAGGTTCCGAGGTGATCGGCCCGCACGGTGTCCATGGAGATCAGCACCACGTTGCAGTTCGAGCACAGCGCACCGGTGGGCGGCGGCTGCTTTGAACACGCGGCCGGGGAGAGGCAGACTGCCAGGGCTGCAAGCAAACGGACGAAGGGTCGTCTCATGGGAACGGAGGGCGGCGTCCAGTCTTAGCAGCGCTCGCCGAGAAGTCCACGTACTTAATTCTATCAACCGCGAGAGGCGCTGTCGGAGCTGTTGCGAGCGGAGGAGGACGGGATCCAGTGGGACGAATAGTGTGTTGCGCGGTAGCTGCAGCATTCGCTTTCCTGTCCGCCTTCGGCGGCGGGTGCAGCAAGACGTCCGAGGTCGAGGTCGTCGGGCCGCGTGTCCTGGTATTCGGCATCGACGGGGGTACCTGGGACGTTGCGCAGGAACTCATGAAGGGCGGCGAGTTGCCGAACCTGCGCCGGCTCTACGACGGCGGCGTTCACGGCGTCCTGGAGTCGCGTCCGCCGGCGATCTCCCCGGTGGTCTGGTCGACGATCTTCACCGGCCGGCCGCACGCCGAGCACGGCGTGGACAGCTGGAAGACGTCTCAGTCCACGTATCGCAAGGTGAAGGCGATCTGGGACATCACCTCGGAGGCCGGCCTCATCACGCACGTCTTCAACGTTCCCTCGACGTGGCCGCCGACCGAGATCAATGGGGTACTGGTCTCGGGCTTTCCGCTGAGCGGCTCGACCGTGGGCGGCAACACGGGCTTCGTGGTCACCGCCAAAGCCGTGAAGGCCGGCAAGATCCCCGGTTGCTATCAGGGAGGGCTCGAGACGATCGCGGAGGAAGCCGCGCGGCTCGAAACTGGCGCGTGGAGCCCCTACCTCGAGATACCACTGCCCAATCGGTCGAGCTGGCGCGCAGCGATACGCGTCAAGAATCTCGGCGACGGCAAGCTCTACCTGAGCCCGTGCTACCGCTCCGACGCCGACATGATGATGGCGTCGCCGCCCGAGGCGCTGGCGCTTATCGACCAGCATCTGGGTGAGCCGTACATCCCGGAAGGGCCCGGGTGGAGCAAGCATGCCGAGCCGGAGACGCCCGGGTACCTGGCCGAGCACCTGGTTCAGGTATCCCGCAACCAGACCGAGGCCGTCTCCATGTACGCGGACACCCCGTGGCGGCTTCTGATCTACGTCGACACGCTCGTCGATCGCGTGTCGCATCCGTACTGGGCCTACATGGCGCCTGACAACTACGATGGGCTCGATTCGGCGAAGGCCGCGAAGTGGAAGGACGAAGTGCGCGAGGCTTATCGCGAGACGGATCGCCAGCTCGGCTACCTGCTCGAGGCGATCGAAGGCGACGTGTACGTCGTCATCGCCTCGGACCATGGTTTCCAGTCCAGCCGCCAGCGCGACATGTTCATCGGCACCCACCACATGGACGGGATCTTCCTGGTGCACGGCCCAGGACTGGCAGGCGCGGATGCGGACCGGAGTTACATAGAGGACATCGGCCCGACGGTTCTCTATCTTCTGGAGCTACCCGTCGCGCGTGACATGGCCGGCAAGGTGATTCCGGCAGTTCACGAACAGCTCGGACGGCCGGTGACGCTGGTGGACACTTATGAAGGAGAACGCAAAACCGGCCAGATAGAGCCGGTTGACGCGAAGACGTGGCAGCAGCTCAAAGGGATGGGCTACGTCGATCCCGACGAGCCCGCGCCCCGGGCCGCGCAGCGCAAGGGGAAAGCCGGACAGTAGGGCGGTTTCGATCTCAGTGGGCGACGGGCGAGTCGGCCATGTCGTCGTCGAAGGCGACCTCGCCGTCGGACACGAGCGCGTTCAGCACGTCGTTCAGCGTATCCAGCGGAAGGCCCGAGAGGGCGAAGTAGCTCACGCCGCGGCGAATGGCGTCGGACAGCTCGGCTACCAGGAACACGGTGTCGTAGTCGGAGTGTTCGAGATCGCTATAGGAGAGAGGTGCGCGAACTGTCGGGTGCTGAGTCTCGGTGACGTACATGTTGCTGCCGTGATGAACCCTTTCTCGAAGTATGGACGGCGCCGAGGCGTCCGTACCGCGCCCGGCGCCCCCGGGAGTGTCTCAGCCGTAGCTTGAACCCCCCGAACGACGCCAGCGCGGCCTGGTGTTCTAACCAAGATGTGTGCCAGTGATGAGAGGGGTTAATCCAGGCTGTTTCTCGTCCTGCTACGACATCCTTCATGACGTCCCTCAATAAGGATTCACCTCGCTGAAGCGGCTTCGTGGGTCGGGCTAAGTGCCCGTTCTGTCGTTCAGTCACGGGCGGTTGAGAGCCGGCGAGAGTGTAACGATCGGCGACGTTTCGACACCCGACCACGATCTTGCCGCCGCATGTGCGTTGTAGCTCGCGAACGTGGCGCCGCGATGGCGACGATCGGGCGCACGTGCGACGGCGGTCCACCCGCTTGCAGCGCTGCACTACACCGCGGGTTCCGCCTTTTCGTCCGTCGTGGAGCGCGTCG
>SPBQ01000006.1 GCA_004525875.1 Myxococcales bacterium | reverse complement strand
TGTTGATGACGAAGTTCGGAACATCGGCGAGGAACAGCTCCCAGATGTCGATCTGTGCCTGCAGTCTGTCGAGAACGAACGCGCCGAGGGCTTCGTCACCGTTCATCAGTGCTGCGACATCGCCTTTCCTTGCGGCCTTGTAGGCCTCGAGCAGGCGGTCGCCGACGATACTCTGGCTGATGAGGAGGCCGGAGACGTCGGTGTAGTCGGTGTAGAACGGCTGGTGCCCGCCATCCGGCGTCCGGCCGCGCAGGATGAACTCGAGCGCATCCTTGCGCGACACGTGGCGGATGGCGAAGTCGAGGTCGGCGTCGTTCTCGAGCAGGAACACTGCCGAGATCCGGTGTACCTCACGATCGGAGTGGAAGATGTCCCAGTCGGGATCGTAGAACAGGCGCTCGTGGGGGTACTGGTGCGTGGCGCGCCCGAGTGCCTCGCGCTCCCCCGACGCGCCGTAGTCGGCCGTCGAATTCTCGATGATCGGCTCGTTCTCCGCGAGCACGAGGTCGCGGGAGAGCAGGTCTCGACTGCGGAGGTAAAAGTGACGCTCCGCCGGCCAGACGTCCCACTGGCCCTCGCCGGACGGGACGATCTGGACCCAGTCGTCCTGCGAGACGACGCCGAGACCGGCCATCAGCTCCTCTGCGGCCTTCTCGTCCTTCTTCTCGATCGCATAGCGACGGCGCAGCTCGTTGCGGCGCTCGGGGTGGTTGCGCTCGGCCCAGAAGCAGGCACCGGTCGACTTGCCCGATCCCGATGCCCCGACCAGCAGGCTGGCGGTTCCCTCACTGCTGAGGATCGTGCTGGCGGCGTGTGCCGACAGCACCTCGGCCATCGACATGACGGCACCGACGCCGGAGTGAACACCGCGCGCCTTGATCTCGCCGTGATAGTCGGTGTTGATCGTGATCACGTAGATCGAGTCGCCGATGTCGGCGAGCTTCGACGCGAACGTGAAGCATGATGGCACGATCGATTTGCTGGCACCGTCGAAGAACTGCGAGTCGCGAAGCCGGCTCGGGAGGCCGAGCGACATCGGGTTCTGTTTCTTCGACTTGAGCTGAGCGACGAACTCCTTGTAGGCGCGCTCGTTGGACGGGATGCCTACCACGGAGATCGTCCGTACCATCGGAACCGGCCGGTCGAGCAGCCGGAAGCGCTCCTCGAGCGCGGACGCCAGCTCGAGCGACAACGGATCGTTGATCTGGAAGAAATTGACCTGAACGGTCTTGTAGAGCTGCGCGATATTACCGCGGTGCTCGCAGGCGACGCCCGCGCTGAAAAATCGCGTTCTCAGCGTCTTCCCGTTCGTCAGAACGTTCATGGCCTCGAGCCAGGCGCGCGCTTCCTTGACGTCGCGATCGTGCGTCTTCTTGTCGATGCGTGCGACCATGCGGCTGGTGAGATCGGACTGAGTCGTGTTGTAGGAGCTGAGGATCGGTCCGACGGTGGTTTCCTCGGCGGCATCGGCATCGAGCCGTAGGATGACGTCGCCACGGTCGTTGATGCCGATCTCACGCACCCCGGGATTGTGGCGCAGATAAAGGCCGTCCTCGGCCAGCAGCCGCCCGACCTGGATCTTCGCGCCGACGGCCTTGGCGGCCGCATCGCCGCGCAGCTCGGTTACCTCCATCGGTACGATGTAGGCCGCCAGCTGCTTGTTCATGTCGCTGTTGTAGACGCGGACGCGGCGGCCCAGCTCCGTCACCGTGATGCCGGCGTCGCGGATCCGGTCCATGTCCAGGGCGCTCTCCTCGGCCATCATCAGCCGGCCCTCGGCGTCGCGGGCCAGCTTGCGGGAGGAGACAGCTTTCGGCTTCAGGAACTGCTCGATTCGTGTGGACGTATTCGTCTCCATTCCCTATACAACCCTGGCCCTGGCGGGACCGACGGCATGCGAAACTCGGGGTGTATATGAGAATGGACGCAGTGGGTCAAGATGGCGGTCCTCGCCCCTTGGGAGGTCTCCCGGCGTGGTGAGAATCGACGAAGCGACGCTTGCCGAGTTGCGCACTCATGCCCTCGAGACCTATCCAGACGAGTGTTGCGGAGCCGTCGTGACCGATGCGGACGGGAGGCGGGAAGTCATCCGGATGCGCAACGTCCAGGACGAGATGCACGCGCAGGACCCCGATCGCTTCCCGCGCCCGGCGCGGACGGCCTATTACCCGGATTCGGCCGACCTGAAGGCGGCTCTGGACCGGGCGGAGAGCCCGGGGCACGTGCTGACAGCGTTCTATCACTCTCACCCCGATCACGATGCCTACTTTTCCGAGGAGGACGTCGCGCAGGCCACCCCGTTCGGCGAGCCGTCCTATCCGCGGGCGGCCCAGATCGTCATATCCGTATACGGAACCGAGGTCCGCGCGGTGAAGGCATTCTCGTGGTCGGAGCCCGATGAAACCTTCGTGGCGATCGAGATTGATGGCGATTGAACCTATCGCCGCGCCAGTTGCGGCTGGTTTGGCACGCGTGCTATGTGAGGGCACCGACGCGTAAGGGGGACCGCCCGAATGACCCATCGGCCGTGGAAGATACCGGCGCTCAGCGCGCTGCTCATCGCTACCCTCGCCGTCACCGGCGCTGCGGCGGCTGAGGAGAAAGACAAGGCTGAGAACCATCTCGGCAAGCGACTCGATCTCGAGCTCGGCGGCCCGGCGTTCGTCGGTATCGTCTCCGGCGCGCAGCCGATCAAGGACGGTTACTGGCTGCAATTCGGCGGCGCCTACCATTTCCTCGACAACTTCGCCGTGGAAGCCTACGGCGCATGGGGAACCGGCGAGGCCCGTTTCTCGCTGAGCCCGACGCTCAAGCTCGAGTCCGACCAGACGGTGTGGTCGGGGTTCGGTGGCCTGCGATGGTACCTGCTCGGCAAGCGCAGCGCACCGGCCCGGTTCTACATGGCCGCCGGCGCCGGAGTGATCTTCAACTACGTTGACGACAGTCAGCCTTTCGACCCGAGCAATCCTCCGCCCGGCGGGCTGCCGAAGCTCGGGCAGGAGACATCGGCCTTCGGTTACATCGCGCCCGGTGTCCGCCTGCAGGCGGGCAACCGCAGCGGTTTTCTGATCAGGGTCCCGTTCAACATGACGTTCAAGGACATCGACGCGACGTTCATCACTCCGGGAATCGCTGCATTCTTCTCGTTCTGATCGGGACGGTCCCGATCCGGCCCGGAACGCTGGAACATGATCATCGAGGGCAACGGCCTCGAGCTGCGCTGCGAGGTCGAGGGGCCCGAGACGGCCACGGCCGTCGTGTTCATCCACGGGCTGGCTGCCTCCGCCGAGATCTGGTCGGGCCAGGCAGAGCGCCTGCGCGATGCCTATAGAACGGTTCGATACGACCTTCGCTCCCATGGCCTATCCGAGACCGTGGACATACCGTGCACACGCAGCGATCTGGCTGCCGATCTGGTCGGCCTGCTGGACGCGCTCGGGATTCCTCGCGCCGTGCTGGTCGGTCACTCGGGCGGCGGCGTTGTTGCCATGCAGACGGCCGTGGATAATCCGGAGCGGGTGGCGGCGCTCGGTCTGGTCGGCACCGCCAGCGAATGTAACGACAAGACGGCCGCCTGGTACGCCGAGACGGCCGAAACGGCGCACACCGCCGGCGGTGCGTCGGTGATGTGCGCGATGGGTATGAAGCCGGAAGGCCGGCTCGCGCCGGACGGCCCCGGGTGCGCGCACGTCACGCTTGCCATGCGCACGCTCAACGCCGCGCCGCTGACCGATGCGCTGGCGAAGGTCCGTGTCCCCACCTTGATCGTCGTCGGCGAGACGGATTTCCTCGGAGTGGGCGGCTCGGTGATCTTGAGCCGCGCCATTGAGGGCAGCGAGCTAGAGATCGTGACCGGGCGTGGCCACGGTGTCTATCTGGAGGATCCGGACTGGTTCGCGGGGCGACTGCGGCGCTTTCTGGAAGAACGAGTCGAGGTTCAGGCTGCGATCTGACGCCCCCTGAGCGTGTGGGACCCGGCGGACTCGACGAGGACCGGCACCGTTTCGCCCACGACGGCTCCGGCCGGTTCGAAGACGACCGTCTTGAACTGCGGGTTCTTGCCGCCCAGCCAGCCGGACTGCTTCTTCGCCAGCGATTCCACGAGAACCGCGGTCACCGAACCGACCGCGCGCTGATTGATACGGCCGGCGCGTTCCACCTGCTCGGCGATCAGGCGTCGCAGACGCTGCCCCTTCTCTTCCTCCGAGACAGTCTCCTCGATCTTGTGTGCTCGCGTCGCCTCGCGGCGCGAGTACTTGAACATGAACGCGTGGTCATAACCGATCTCGGTCATCAGCCGGGAGGTCGCCTCGAAGTCGGCCTCGGTCTCCCCGGGGTAGCCGACGATGATGTCGGTCGACAGCGCGAGGTCGGGTACGGCATCGCGAAGCCGACGCACGAGATCGCGATACTCGTCGACAGTGTGGCCTCGGTCCATCGCGGCGAGCATTCGGTCGGAGCCGCTCTGTACGGGAAGATGGAGGTACGGCGACACGGCGTCGCAGTCGCGCATCGCTTCGACGGTGGAGTCCGCCATGTCGGCGGGGTGAGGCGAGGTGAAGCGGACGCGCTCGATGCCCTCGACCTCGGAGCACATGCGAAGCAGCGCCCCGAAGTCGACACGCTCATGCCGGTACGCGTTGACGGTCTGTCCGAGCAGGACGACCTCGCGAAACCCCTGCGCGGCGACCTGCTCGAGCTCGGACACGATCACGTCGGCCGGCAGGCTACGCTCGCGTCCGCGTACGTAGGGAACGACGCAGAACGTACAGAACCGGTTACAGCCGCGCATGATGGTGAGCCACGCGCGCACGCCGTCGCCGCGTACGGGTGTGAGATCCTCGTAGGTCTCGCTGCGATCGAGGCGCACCTCGGCCACCGGCTCGTCGGCGTCGATGAGCTCGGGGAGGCGCCGGTAGCCGTCGGGCCCGACGACGAAGTCGAGTCCCGGAATCGTGTCCAGCAACCGGTCGCGGTAGTGCTGGACCATGCAGCCGGCCAGGCCAATGCGGGCGCGGCTGCCGCGCCCGCGGGCCGCGATCAGCTGACGAACACGCTGAGCGACACGCTGCCCGGCGTGCTCGCGGATCGCGCACGTATTGAGCAGGATCACATCGGCAAGCTCGGGTGTGTCGGTGGCGCGGTAACCGACGCGTCCGAGCACGCCGCCGATCAGCTCGCTGTCGGCGACGTTCATCTGGCAGCCGTATGTTTCGACGTAGTAGAGCCTGCCCGACCCGCTGTTCGCGCTGCTCTCCACAGGAGGCTCTCCGGACAGGCTGGCCATCCCACGACTTATACCCGCGCGACGGCACACGGGCCACCCGCGCCACGGCCTGTGGCGTCGCGACGGGCCGGACGATAACAATTCGACGGGCGGGCAGATCGCGATGGCAGTCGGCGAGCACAAGGAGAACGCACCCTCGGTGCTGAGCTGCGCGGTCCTGACCGTGTCCGACACGCGTACGGTCGACAGCGACGGAAGTGGCGCCGCGATTCGGGAGCGACTCGAGGCCGCTGGTCACCGGGTGGACGATTACGCGATCGTGCCCGACGAGCCGGCCGAGGTGGCCGCTCGCGTGCGCGAGCTCGTCGCCGGTGGCGCGATCCATGCCGTCATTCTCAATGGCGGGACGGGCATCGCCGCCCGGGACAATACCTACGAGGCGGTGACCGGTCTTCTCGAGAAGCGCATCGACGGCTTCGGCGAGCTGTTCCGCTCCCTTAGCTACGAGGAGATCGGGTCCTCGGCGATGTTATCTCGAGCGGTGGCCGGTGTGGTCGGTACCACGATCGTGTTCGCGCTGCCGGGCTCGACCGCCGCGTGCGAGCTCGCGCTCGATCGGCTCATCGTTCCGGAGCTCGGTCACATCGCGAAGCTTCTGGGGCATCAGCGGTGACGGTGACCGTTCTCTACTTCGGCATCGTGCGCGAGCGCCTCGGCATCGGTGAGGAGGCGGTCGAGATCGATGCGGGCGCGACGGTCGAGACGTTGATGTCTCGGCTGACCGATCTCCATCCGGATCTGGCCGACGGAGTCGCGAGCGTCCGCGTGGCCGTCAACCGCGACTACGTTGACTCGAGCCGGGTGCTTTCCGACAATGACGAGATCGCGGTGATCCCGCCCGTGAGCGGCGGATAAAGAAGAGGCAGCGTGCTCGAGATCGTCGATAACCCGATTTCCCTGGACGAGCTCGTCGCCAGCGTCGGCCACCGGGAGTCCGGCGCGATCGCGACGTTCACGGGAACCACGCGCGACACGAACAACGGACGCAATGTCGAGCGTCTCGAGTACGAGGCGTACGCGGACATGGCGGTCGCCGAGTTCGAGAAGATTGCCGCTCGAGTCCGCGAGCGCTGGGATGTTCGCGGCGTGGCCATCGTGCACCGTGTCGGCGTGGTGCCGATCGGCGAGACGAGCGTTGCCATCGCTGTCTCCGCACCGCACCGGGCCGAGGCCATCAAGGCTTGCCACTACGCGATCGACGAGCTCAAGCTGGTGGCCCCGATCTGGAAGAAGGAGTATTTCGAAGGTGGCGAGGTCTGGATCGGCTCACTCGCCGATTGCAGGCACGATCACGACGAGGACGGAGAGCCCCGCGCCTGATCGGCCAATGCCTTTCCCTGCTCGACTCCCACCACGCCGAGCCGATTCCGGTAGTGGTTGAAGATGACGGCCTGGAGCGTCAGCTGGACGATCCACCACAGGGTGGCCAGCGGGGGTCGTAGGGCCGGCGGCGCGGCCGCCGTGAGTGACGGGCCGAGCCCCATGAGCACCACATAGGGTGCCAGACGCCAGCGGTAGCCCGCGGTCATTGCGCTGCTCGCCATCAGCGGCCAGCCCACCGCAGCCAGCGGCGCCATCCACGTCCCGTAGGCAACGGCCTGCCGATCGAGATCGGGCCGCCGGTCGAGCACGGCCAGGTAGGGCCAGAACGCGTAGCGGACCAGGAGGCTCAGGTAGATCACCGTGCTGACCGCCGCCGCCGCGAACGTCGAGACGGGCGTGCCGCGGGTGGCGATCAGGACGCCCTCCTCGGCCAGCCAACCGGCTCCGAGCGTGATCAGGGCGACCGATGCGAAAGCCGCCAGGTACGGCAGGATCCGGCGCAGCGCCCGACCGAGCGTGTCGTCAAGTGGGAGCCGCCGGCCATGCGCGGCAGCATCGAACTTGACGATCGCGAGCATCGACAGCAGGACAAGTGCCAAGATGGTAAGGAGGCCCAGGCGAGCCGACGGGCCGCCCTCCGCGCGCGCGGCGGCCGCCGTCATGAGGCCCGGAAACATCGCCACCACAAGCCACAGGCCGAGGTCGGTACGGACGATTCGCCAGCCGGCGGCGAGCTCGACCGGGAGTGTGTTGAGGAGCCAGCGCGTGAACATTGTTGAACCCAGCGAGTGGCGGGCTCGCAGACCGCCGGCAAGGAAGCTGAGCGCGGGGTTCACGTTGCCCGAAACCTGCTGGGCATGCTACGCTCTCCCACTTGGTGGGGCATGCGTGACCATTGCTCAGCAGCGCGCTGGGGCGGCCGTTCGATCACCTGGCTGACCATCGCCGTCGTAGCCGGTTGTGCGCCCCTGGCGCCGCGGGGCGCCCACATACCGGAAACCACCGAGCCGGGCCGGAGCGCGGTGTATGCCGACGCCGAACTCACGTCGGAAGAGCGTGCGTCGGCGCACTATCTCAAAGCATTGCTCGCGCGCAATTCGGGCGACGACAAGCGTGCGCTCTACGAGATGGAGCGCGCGGCTACGCTCGACCCCTCCGAGCCCAGGATTCGCGCCCGGCTCGTCGAGCTGTGCATCCGCGAGGGCAAGCTCGACGCGGCCGTCGAGCAAGCGCTCGCGCTCAAGCAGCTTGCGCCGAACGACCCCGAGCATCGCGTCCTGGTGGCCGACCTTCAGGCCTCGCCCGTACGCGTCGACGCCGCGATCGCCGAGTACCAGGAGCTCCTGGCACTGCAGCCGAACAACGAGGAAGTTCTCGTCAAGCTGGGCTCGCTCTACCATTCCGAAGGACAGTACGACACGGCCATCGAGATGCTCGGCCGTGCAGCGACGATCGATCCGGAATCATTCATCGTCCAGTTCTACCTTGGCCGCTCCTACGCGCTCGCCGGTCGCTACGCTGACGCGCTCCGCGCCTACAAGCGTGCGTCGCGGCTCAATCCGTCCTCCGATCAGGTCTATCTCGAGATGGGCTTCGTCTACGAGCAGCAGGGGAGTCGCGAGCGTGCGGTCGAGGCGTATCGCAAGGCGCTAGAGTTCAATCCGCACTCCCTACTCGCGCGACGTCAACTCGGCGGCATCTACGTGAGTGAGGGCAAGCTCGACGACGCGCTCGCCGAGTACGAGCAGCTCATCGACCTTGAGGATGACCCGCTCGATACGCAGACCAAGATCGGACTGATCAGCCTCGAGAAGGGCGATTACGAGCGGGCGGTCATGGAATTCAACGTGGTGCTCGGCGCGCGGCCGGATGCCAATGACGTGCGTTTCTACCTTGCCGTCACCTACCACGAGCTCGGCGACATGCGTGCGGCGGAACGCGAGCTGCGGCGAATCCCCTCCACTTCAGATCGATTCATGGATGCCCGCATCCATCTCGGCCAGCTCATGTTCGAGATGGGCCAGACGGCCGAGGCCGCCGAGGCCGTCGAGGCCGTCCTGGAGGTCGATGCGTCCAACGAGCGTGCGCTGCGCTATCTGATCGAGCTCTACGAGGCCCGTGAGGACTATGATGCGGCGCTGGTGTATGCCCAGCGGTTGGTCGCCACCGACCAGAATAACGACGAGTTCCTCTACCGTCTGGCGTGGGTATACGAGAAGGCGGACAAGCGGGAGAAGGCGATCTTCGTGCTGCGCAGGGTGATCGAGATCAACCCCGACAACGGGCCCGCGCTCAACTTCCTGGGCTACACCTATGCCGAGCGTGGCGAGAACCTCGACGAGGCCGAGCGCCTGGTCAAGCGGGCCCTGGTGCTTCATCCCAACGACGGGTTCTTCATCGATAGCCTGGGCTGGGTCTACTACCAGCGCGGCGACTACGGCCGCGCTGTTGCCAGTCTCGAGAAGGCGTCTAGCCTGTCGGGCAACGATCCGGTCGTCGGCGAGCACCTCGGCGATGCCTACCTCAAGGTCGGCCGCACTGATGAGGCCATCCGGGTGTATCGCGACTGCGAGGCTCGTACCGACGATGAGGCGCAACGTTCGCGCGTCAAACGCAAGCTCACCGAGCTGGAGAGCCGTGCGGGCAACACGCTGCCCGCGCTCTGAGCGCCGCGGCCTACGACTGGCCGCAAGACCCCCGGTCCTGCTCCTTGGCATCGTCGTTGCGACAGCGGCGGGTTGCGCTCCGCTCCAGCCGCGTGGCCCGGAGCGCCCGGCCGCTGACGTCGCGCCGCCGCCAAGCCCGGTCCAGCTTCAGGCCGGTCTAGCGGCACGCAATGCCGCACTCGGGTCATTCCAGGGCCAGGGTCGTCTCGAGTACGAGGGTCCCGACGGCAAGGTACGCTCGGCGAACATGGTCGTCGTCAAAGCGCCCGACAAGGTCCGCATCGACTTCCGCAGCCCGTTCAGCCTGACCTACACCGTAGCCACCGACGGCTCGGAATTGGTGGCCTACGACCGTGGCGAGAAGATCCTCTATCGCGGACTGCCGACGCCTCACAACATCGGTCGCTACACGCGCGTACCGGTAACGCTCGAGACGCTCGCTCTTCTAGTGCGCGGCCTGCCGCCGTCGCCGGCCGGACCCGCCAAGGGCACCGTGCGTGCGGACGGCGCGACCTGGTCCTGGGAGATCCCGCTCGATACCGGCGGATCGCTCGCGCTTTCATTTGACCGCGAGGGTTTGTTGCCGCTCGAGGCGCGGCTCGTCGACCCCGCAGGGCGTGGTTTCACCGCCACGTTCAGCGAGTACGCCGACGTGGGCGGGCTCGATGCAGCGCACGAGATTCGCGCCGAGCTTCCCGACGGTGGGCGTGTGCAGTTGATCTATGGCGTGATTTGGCGTGACCGCACGCACAGCGATAATGCGTTCCGGCTCGAGCCGATTGCCGGTGTGCGTGAGGTCGACATGGATGAGTAAGCGGCTTGCCGGCCCCGGCCGGCCCGGGGCGCCGCGCCGGCTGGGCTTCGTGGTGGCGTTCCTCCTCGTCTGCCTCGCCGCGTGTTCGCGCGGGCCGGAGGCTCCCGGCATCTGCGAGCTGGCCGGTCCGGAGTTGCCGGTGGCCGACGGCGATTCCATCATCGAGGGCGTGATCGGCGACGCGTCGAACCTGATTTCCATGCGCGCCGGCGACTCCTCGTCGCACCGGATCAGCGGCCTCATCTTCGACGGGATGCTGACGTACGACAAGAATCTTAGTGGACTCGAGCCGCGCCTGGCCGAGCGCTGGGAAGTCTCCGAGGGCGGGTTGCAGATCACGTTCTATCTGCGCAAGGACGTGCGATGGCAGGACGGCGAACCGTTTACGGCTCGCGACGTGGAGTTCGGGTTCAACACGATCACCGACCCAAATACGCTCACCGCCTATGCTGAGGACTATCTCCAGGTGGAGAAGTTCGACGTGATCGACGACTACACATTCCGTGCGACGTACGCCGAGCCGTACGCCCCCGCTCTCGCCACCTGGACAAACCTAGTCGTTCTCCCGCGACACATCCTGGAAGGGCAGAACATCAATGAGGCCACCGAGTTCGCGCGCAATCCGATCGGCCTCGGCCCGTACAAATTCGAGTCGTGGGAGACCCAGCGCCAGATCACGGTCCATGCCAACGAAGGGTACTATCGCGGAAGACCACACATCGAGCGTGTGGTCACGCGCGTCCTGCCGGACCAGCAGACGCAGTTCCTCGAGCTCAAGTCCGGAGGGCTCGATTCGATGGGCCTGACCCCCTTGCAGTTCACGCGTCAGACTTCGAGGCCCGACTTCACCCGCAACATCCGTAAGTACAACTACCTCGGGAGTGGCTACACTTACCTCGGCTACAACCTGCTGCGCGAACCGTTCACGGATGTACGCGTGCGTCGCGCCTTGACCCATGCGATCGACAAGAACGAGCTGGTAGGGGGCGTTCTCCTCGGACTGGGGAAACCGGCGTCGACGCCTTACAAGCCGGGAACGCGCTGGCACAACGACAAGATCAAGGATCTCGAGTTCGACCCGGAGCGTGCCAAGGATCTGCTTGCGCAGGCGGGTTGGAGCGACACCGACGGTGACGGTTTACTCGACAAGGGCGGCAAGCCGTTCAAGTTCGAGATCATCACGAACAACGGCAACGAGCAGCGCGCCAAGGCGGCGACGATTATCCAGAGGCGGTTTCGTGAGATCGGCATCCAGGCCGAGATCCGGACCATCGAATGGGCCGCGTTCATCAACGAGTTCGTCGACAAGAAGAACTTCGATGCGGTGGTGCTCGGCTGGTCGCTGGACCCTGACCCCGACCAGTACATCATCTGGCACTCCTCGAAGACCGAACCGAAGCAGTTCAACTTCATCTCCTTCTCCAACAAGAAGGTCGACGAGCTCCTCGAGCGTGGCCGCCGGACCTTCGATCCGGACGAGCGCGAGAAGTTCTACCACGAGTTCCAGGAGATCTTGGTCGAGGAACAGCCCTACACGTTTCTCTACTACCCGGAGTCGCTTCCGGCCGTGCACTGCCGGTTCCTCGGCATCGAGCCTGCGCCGGCCGGTATCGGGCACAACTTCGAGGACTGGTACGTACCGACGTCGTTGCAGAAGTACGCCATGACGGCGTCCCCCTGAATCTGTGATCTCCTACCTGGCTCGCCGCGTGCTCGGTCTCGTCCCGCTGCTGATCGGGATCACGTTCGTCTCATTTTTCGTCATCCAGCTCGCGCCCGGTTCTCCGGTCGACGTCGCAACCGACCTCAACCCGAAGGCCAGTGCCGAGGTGCGCGAACGGATGCAGAAGATCTACGGCCTGGATCAGCCGTTGCCGGTTCAGTACTGGCGCTGGCTCAAGCGCATATCGCGAGGCGACTTCGGCGTGTCGTTCGCGCCCGATGGTCGCCCGGTCGCCGAAAAGATCCGGGACGCGCTGCCGATCACGCTCCTGCTCAACGTGATGTCGCTGTGTTTGATCATGGGGGTCGGCATCCCCATCGGTATCCTGTCCGCGACGCGGCAGTACTCGTTACCCGACCGGGTGACGACGGTCTTCGTGTTCATCGGTTTCGCGATGCCCGGGTTCTGGTTCGCGCTGCTGTGCATGCTGTTGTTCGGGGTCGAGCTGGGCTGGCTGCCGATCTCGGGTCTCGAGTCACTCGACTATGCGCAGCTCACCTGGTCGGAGAAGATCATGGATCGCGCGCAGCATCTGATCATGCCCGTCGGTATAGCGGGACTGACCGGGCTGGCCGGCATCTCGCGCTACATGCGTTCGAGCATGCTCGAGGTGGTCCGACAGGACTATGTCACGACCGCGCGGGCCAAGGGCCTCCAGGAGCGGACGGTTATCTACAAGCACGCGCTGCGCAACGCGCTGTTGCCGGTGATCACGATCCTGGGTTTGTCGGTGCCGTCGCTGATCGGCGGTTCGGTGATCTTCGAGCAGATCTTCGCCATTCCCGGCATGGGCCGGTTGTTCTACGACGCCGTCATGTCGCGCGACTATCCGCTGGTGATGGGGATCCTGGTGATCGGTGCGGTGCTCACGCTGCTCGGTAACCTACTGGCCGACGTGAGCTACGCGGTGGCCGATCCGAGGCTGAGGAGACGATGACGGCCGTCCAGCGAGCGCTCAAGAACCGGCTGACCGTTGCGGGTGGCCTGGTGGTCGCGGTGCTCGTCTTCGTGGCCGTGCTCGCTCCGTTGCTGGCTCCGTATGACTACGCGGCGCTCGACTATGTGCGTGCTCTGGAACCGCCGAGCTCCGAGCATTTGCTCGGTACCGACGAGCTCGGTCGCGACGTCCTGAGCCGGATGATCTACGGCGCCCGGATCTCGCTGCAGGTCGGCTTCGTGGCGGCAGGGCTCGCGTCGCTGATCGGCGTGGCGCTCGGCGCCGTGGCCGGCTACTTCGGCGGTCGTGTCGATGCCATGATCATGCGGCTCGTGGACATCATGCTCTGCTTTCCGACGTTCTTCCTCATCCTGGCCGTCATTGCCTTCGTCGAGGATCCCAACATCTACATCATCATGGCGGTGATTGGGGTGACATCGTGGATGGGCATCTGCCGCCTGGTGCGCGCGGAGTTCATGGCGCTGCAGCAGCGCGACTTCATGGTAGCGGCCGAGGGCTTGGGCGTGACCCCTCTTCGGATCATCATCCGGCACGGCATGCCGAACGCGATGGCGCCGGTGTTCGTCGCATTCATCCTGGGCGTGGCGGGCGCGATCCTAACCGAGAGCTCGTTGAGTTATCTCGGGCTCGGCGTGAGGCCGCCCAATCCGAGCTGGGGCAACATGTTGACGGAGGGCAAGGCGACGATCGAGGTCGCGTGGTGGCTTTCCGTGTTCCCGGGCTGCGCGATCCTGGTGACGGTGCTTGGTTACAATCTGCTGGGGGAGGGGCTGCGCGACGTGCTCGATCCGCGTCTGCGCAACCGGTGAGTTGATGAGCGCTCTGCTCGAGCTCGATGGGCTCCGTACCGTCTTCGACACGACGGAAGGAGCTGCGGTGGCGGTCGACGGCGTGAGCCTGAGCGTTGGCGAGGGCGAGACGGTTGGTATCGTCGGCGAGTCGGGGTGCGGAAAGAGCGTGACGGCGCTCTCGGTCATGCGCTTGATCCAGTGTCCGCCTGGGAGGATCGCTGCGGGTCGGATCCTGTTCGCGGGACGTGATCTGCTCACTCTCGACGAACCTGAGATGAGGCGCATCCGCGGCAACGACATCGCGATGGTCTTCCAGGAGCCGATGACCTCCCTGAACCCCGTCTTCACCGTTGGCTACCAGATTGTCGAGGCGCTGAGAATCCATCGCCGGCTCGGCCGCCGCGACGCAACGCGAGAAGCGGTCCGAATGCTCGAGCTCGTGGAAATCCCCGAGCCGTCGGCGCGCGCCGACGACTATCCTCATCAGCTGAGCGGCGGCATGCGCCAGCGCGTCATGATCGCGATGGCGCTGTCCTGCGACCCCCGACTCCTGATCGCGGACGAGCCGACTACCGCGCTCGACGTGACGATCCAGGCACAGATCCTGGATCTTCTCACCGCGCTGAAGGAGCGCATCGGGATGGCCGTTTTGCTGATCACGCACGATCTCGGCGTCGTCGCCGAGCAAGCTCAGCGCGTCGTCGTGATGTATGCCGGACGCGTCGTCGAGGAGGGCCCGGTCGATCGCGTGCTGTCTGATCCTGTTCATCCGTACACGCGCGGCTTGCTCGCTTCACAGCCGGTATTCGGCGACTCGGGCGCTGATCTCCGCACCATCCCCGGGATGGTGCCGCGCCTAACCGCGCTGCCCGCTGGCTGCCGTTTCCGCGATCGCTGTGAGCTCGCGGAGGATCGCTGCGCGACCAGTGACCCGCAGCTCGCGCCTTGCGGAGAGGGGCATCGCGCGGCGTGCCTCGTCACCGTGGGGGGGGCATCGTGAGCGACCGAGATCGGCCCCCGCTGATGTCGGTGCGAGGCCTGCGGCGCTACTTCTCCATTGGTGGAGGCTTCCTCGGTGGCCGCAGGGTCGAGGTCAAGGCTGTCGACGGAGTCGACCTCGACATCATGCCTGGTGAGACGCTTGGCATCGTCGGTGAGTCAGGTTCCGGGAAATCGACACTTGGCCGGCTGATGCTGCGGCTCATCGAGCCCACGGCAGGCACCGTGTGTTTCGAGGGAACCGATCTCTCGACGCTCTCATCCCGTGATCTGCGCGCGCGGCGCCGACGAATGCAGATCATTTTCCAGGATCCATACGCGTCGCTGAACCCGCGTATGCGCGTCGGTCGGATCATCGGGGAGGGAATCGAGGTGCACGGCCTGGCCTCCGGGAACGAGGTCCGGCGGCGCGTCCTCGAGCTGCTCGACAGGGTCGGACTCAGCCCGGACGCGTACGATCGCTATCCGCACGAGTTCAGCGGCGGCCAGCGTCAGCGCATCGGGATCGCGCGCGCACTCGCCGTCGAGCCGAGCTTCATCCTCGCCGATGAGCCGGTATCAGCGCTCGACGTGTCGATTCAGGCGCAGATCCTCAATCTCATGAGGGCGCTGCAGACCGAGCTGAACCTCACGTACGCCTTCATCTCCCACGATCTGCGCGTCGTCGAACACGTGAGTCATCGCGTGGCCGTCATGTATCTGGGGAGGCTGGTCGAGATGGCGCCGGCGCGCGAGATTTACGACTCGCCGCGACACCCCTATACGACGGCGTTGCTGTCGGCCGTGCCACGCATCGGCGTGCGCGAGGAGCGCGCCGAGCGCATTGTTCTGAGCGGGGACGTCCCGAGCCCGATCACCCCGCCGCCCGGGTGCCCGTTTCACCCGCGTTGTCCGATCGCGGAGAGCCGCTGCCGAAGCGAAGTGCCGGAGTTCCGCGACGACGGCAGCGGGCACGTGTCCGCCTGCCACCTGGTGTAGCGCGGGGGCAGGCCGGGTAGAAGACCTAACGCTGTCGACGGGTGCGGATGCGAGCCGCTTTGCCCGTGAGATTGCGGAGGTAGTACAGGCGGCCGCGTCGGACGATCCCTTCCGTCTTCACCTCGACCTTGTCTATGCGGGGCGAGCACAGCGGGAACGTTCTCTCGACGCCGACGCCGTAGGAAGTCTTGCGGACCGTGAACGTGCCGCGGTTGCCACCGCTGCTCCTGCGGATGCAGATGCCCTCGAAGACCTGGATTCGCTCCTTGTCACCCTCGACGATCTTGGCGTGGACGCGCAGCATGTCTCCCGGCTTGAACTGTGGAAGCTGGTGCTCGGCCTGCTCGGCCTCGATACGGTCGATGACGTTCACGACGAAGCTCCTTCGGACCGCGGGGCCGTCCAAGCGGCGACGGTCCACCCGGTGGTGATCTGCCCGCCGGGTTGATTATCCGGTGTCGCTCGCAAGGTAGGTGTCCGGGGAGCGAGCGCAGCCCAACTGTTTAGCGCGTCCCGAACAGTCGGTCAAGGATGACGGCCGTCGCCGCCCTCACTGATAGGTGGTTGTAGTGGGTGGGGCCGCTCAGCGCTTCGAGCACCAGTTCGCAACGCTCGACGACCTCTTCGGTCAGTCCCCAGCCGGTTCCCAGAAGGATCAGGTGGGGCTCGTCGCTGTCTCGGAGCGCTTCGCGAAGTGACTGGTAGCCTACCGCGCGGGCGTTCGGTCGGGCGCTGGTAGCGACGAGCCGCGGCGTGGACCCCGTCTCGACCTCGATGTCGATCTCGACGCCCTCCAGCGTCCGTTCCAGTCGCACCAGATCGAGCGCCTCGGTTCGGTTGGGGTTGTAGGTCGCGCCATACCCCACCTGCCAGTGACTGAGAATGCGTCGGGCGAGCGATCGCAGGGCGTCGACGGGCGTGACGACGTAGAAGCCGTCGATGCCGTAGGTGCGGCAGCTGCGGGCGATGTCGTGAATGTCGATGTTTGTGATCGACGTCGTGACGATCGAGCGGTTCTTATCGTACACCGGGTAGTGAAGGAGTGCGACGTAGACCCTAGCCACCGGTTACTCGTCCTCGTCCTCGCCGCCGAGGTCGGACCGGCGCACGAGAAGATCCGGCCGGCGCAGTCGTGTACGTTCGCGGGCTTGCTCGTGTCGCCACCGCTCGATCTCGGCGTGGTTTCCAGAGAGGAGGATCGGCGGTACGCGTAGTCCGCGGAACACCTCCGGCCGTGTGTAGTGCGGGTACTCGAGCCGGTGCGCGTCCGAGAACGACTCGGTATCAGTCGACTTGGCGCTCCCGAGCACTCCCGGGACGAGACGCCCGACGGCGTCGATGATCACCAGCGCGGCGGGCTCTCCGCCGCTCAGTACGTAGTCGCCGATGGATAGCTC